>CAUJJQ010000259.1 GCA_963205285.1 Pseudomonadota bacterium
GATTATGCTCTGCCGTACCGCTATTGTCTGTATGGCCGTCGATACGTGCATGGCCGATACCGACGTGCAACAGATTTTCCGATAAATGCTGGATGCGGCGGCGCATCTCCGCCCTTATCTCGCTCGAATCCACATCAAACAATAGTTGATCCTGCATCGACAGCAGCCAGCCGTCGGGCGTGTCGACGAACCCTTCGGCGACCAGCACCTGTCGCTGCGCTGCCGTCACGCCATGCATATCGCGCACCGTGGCACAGGCACTGAGCGCTCCGGCCAGCAGCAGCATCGCCAGCACATGGCGCGCGCGGGTGAAAAAACCTGTCATCTTTGTCATGGGCTATTCCAATGTTCTGCCTCGCGGCCCGACATTTTATCAGCGTACATGCGTTCGTCGGCGACATGCAGCAGTGTATCGACATCGCGGCCATCGTCGGGAAAGATGGCGCTGCCAATCGAAAGGCTGATGCTGGCTACATCGTTTTCTGTCACCGCAATGGGCACACTCATCGCCTCGCGGATGCGTCGGGCAACCGATTTGGCATCACCCGTCCCCTCCAGATGGTTGATCAGTACTGCAAATTCATCGCCGCCCACCCGCGCAGCCATGTCGCCGATACGCAAAATGGGGGAAATGCGCGCCGCTACTTCGGCGATCACACGGTCACCTGCGGCATGGCCATATTGATCGTTGGTTTCCTTAAAATGATTGCCGTCGAGGAACAGGACCGCCAACCTGTCGCCGCTGCGCTGTGCCATCCCCAATGTTTCGCGCAACCTCTCCAAAAATGTCGCGCGATTGGGGAGGCCGGACAGAGGGTCGATACTGGCGCGATAGAGCAGGGCTTCTTGCGCACTGTCATTCTGCCCCTGCCATGTCTGTAATTGGTCGAGCAGCGCGTTGAACCCGCCGGCCAGTTCGCGCACCTCGCTCACGCCTTGTGGTGGTGCGCGCAAATCAAACCGGCGCTCCAGCCGCACTTCGCGCGCAACTTCGACGATGGCGTGGAGTGGCGACACGAGGTTACGTCCCAAGGAACGGGCGATAAAATATGTGCCTGCTGCGACCAATAATATACCAAATAACGTAGTGGTGAGCGCCACGGCAATTAGTGCGCCGATGGCATCGCCGCTGCCGATGACTTCAACGCTGCCGATAATGCCGCCCGCACTGCTGATATTGTGACGGACGGGCGGCGGGATGAGTGCGTCGGGGGCAAGCGCGTCGAAGCCGTGTCGGCCATCACGCCGCACCTCGGCAAAAACCTGTCCCTCACCATTGAGGAGGCGAATCGCGGTCACATCATTGCCGCCGAGATTGGGCTGCAATACTTCGCGCGCGGCTTGCGGGTCGTTGAACACCAAGGGTACTTCGGCGACATAGGCGGCATTTTGCGCCACCAGCGCCATATTGGCCGATTGTGAACGCCCCTGCAGCCACAGGCCCCCTGCCATCCCCACCGCCAGTGCGATGAACAGGCTGAACATCGCGACCAGCGCAAAGGCGCGCGAAACAAGTCCATGCAAGTCGGCCGCAAAAAAGGCGCTCCAGCGGCTCATGTCCGCCTCCGGTGCCAGCCGAGCGTTAGGACGCGCGGATCAATGCGGATGCTGCTTTGCGCGACCGCCCCGATGTTTAGGTCAAAGCCCAATCCTTCGACGCCCAGATTCCAGCAGATCATCGAACCGCGCGTGCAGGCAGGGTCGGCATCGGTGATGGTCAATACTGGGGCGTCCCCGGCATCGATGATGATGCGCCTTTCCTCTGCCCGGCTGATCCGCCCAATTACGGCAATGTCACACGTGGCCGGTGTGAATTGCCCAGGGCTGACGCGGGTGAATTGCAGCGATCGACCGTCGGGCAGAACATGGTCGGTTAAGCGGTCGTGCAGCGCGCTATCGCCAATCAAACAGGCGTTGAGCGGCCCGGTGGCCACTGGCCAACGTGAATATTGGATGATGGCATCTAATTGTGCAGCAGCGGCAATGGCCGGACCATCGGGGCCGGCGGGCAGGCTGCTTTGGGCGATGTCGGTGGGCGCAATCTGCCCCGCTGCCAACAAAAATCCCCAAATCGCTGCACCAGCAGCCATGCAATCTCGCTCCCCGAACCCCGCTTACCCTGGCGAGGCACTTATCTATTCCTTTGGTCGCGCCATTTTCGCGACCTTATGCGCGCGGGGCAAGTTAAAAATTGTGGCAAGCTTGTCACGCTTGACGGTGCTCTTGCACGCGGCACCATGGTCATTTGCCACTATTGCGCCTATAGCTACCGCCATGCTGCGGTCTTGAAACCGCTTGGGATTATTGAGGATGACCAGCCATATTTTTGACAGGCCGCCGCCCGGTGCGCGCGCCGATTGGACGATTGATCAGAACTGGGGGAAATTTTCTGCCGACGAACATAAGGTCTGGGATATTTTGTTTGAACGGCAGGTGACGATGTTGCCGGGACGGGCATCGGAACGTTTTTTACGCGGGGTTGATGTCCTGAAACTGGAACAAGGGGGCATCCCCGATTTTTGTGCGTTGAATGAACGACTGATGGCCGCGACTGGCTGGCAGGTGGTGGCGGTGCCGGGGCTGGTGCCTGATGATGTGTTTTTCGACCATCTGGCCAATCGACGCTTTGTCAGCGGCAATTTCATCCGCCGCGCTGACCAGCTGGATTATCTGCAGGAACCCGATGTTTTTCACGATGTGTTCGGCCATGTGCCGATGCTCGCCGACCCGGTTTTCGCGGACTATATGCAGGCATATGGTGCGGGCGGACTGCGCAGTCTGGGATTTGGCGCGCTCCATAAACTGGCGCGACTTTATTGGTACACAGTCGAGTTTGGGCTGATCCGCGAGAATGGCGATTTGCGCATCTATGGTGCGGGGATTGTGTCCAGTTTTGGGGAGAGTATTTTCGCTTTAAATGACCCAAGCCCTAGCCGATTGGCCTTTGACCTGTTGCGGGTAATGCGCACCGACTATCGTATCGATGATTTCCAGCAAAATTATTTCGTTATCGACAGTTTTGAACAATTATTGTCAAATACGCGCGACACGGATTTTGCCCCTGTCTATCGCGAATTGGAACAGCTGGACGACATCGCGGTTGCCGATATTTTGCCGGACGATGCTGTCATCACCCATGGGACGCAAGCTTACGCGCTGTCAAGGGCCTGAGCGCCCTACCAGGATCCGAAATCGCCCGGCGGCTGGCCCGCCGAGCCGCTGGTGCGGATTTTGCGGCGCAGCCCATGCCGGGCGCGCATGGTCAGCGCCAAAACCGGCCATTCGCCGTGCCGCACATGGGTGACCCCAAAGCCATGCCGTGCATAAGCGCGCGTTACATCTGCGCGCTGACCCTCGATCAGCCCCGCCAAAATCAACCGGCTGCCATCATCTGCAATTGCGGCAAAGGCGGGGGCAAGTGCAATCAGCGGCCCGGCCAATATATTGGCGATGATAAGGTCATAGGGCGCGCCGCGCCCGATTGCCGGATGACTGGTGCCATCCGCAACGACAAGGCGCATTTTCCCCCGCCGTCCCCGCCCCAGCGCGATATTGTTGGCAGCGGCATTTTCCGCCGCGACCGATATGCTCGCCGGGTCGATATCGCTGGCGATGATGCATGCCTGTGGCCACAGGCGCTGCGCGGCAAAGGCAAGCAGGCCGGTGCCCGTGCCGATGTCCGCCACATTGGCAAAATTTGCGCCGCGCCGCTGCATTTTGTCGAGAATGTGGAGGCAGCCTTCGGTCGTTGCATGATGGCCGGTGCCAAAAGCCTGACTGGCGGGTATCGCAAAATTGATGATGCCCCGAGCATCTGACGGCGCATCTGACGGCGCATCGGCGCTGGTGTGGATGAAAAAACGGCCAGCCTGAACAGGCGGAAAGCCCGACTGGCTTTTGGCCACCCAATCTTCCTCCACCACCGCGTGCGCTTTGGGCAGCTTGCCGCCGCCGCGCCCCAATGCGCGCGCGATACGGCGCAACATGGCCTCGCGCGGCTTTGCGTTGAAATAGGCGGTGATGCGCCAGTCATCGGCATGCTCATCCACCTCATGCGCGACGAGGATGGGGGCATCGGCATCATCGCCGAACAGGTCGGCATCGGTTACGGCCTCGGCTGCGGCGCGGTGGGTGCGAAACGCCGCCTGCCAAGCGCTCATTGCGCCGCCTCTTGCCGCGCCTCTCGCGCCAGTCGTGCGTCGAGCGCGGCGCGCGACCGTTCGACAAGGGCGCGGCAGGCATCCCGATCAATCAAGGGCGCATCGCCCGCCATCCGCGCAAAAAAATTTGCCACCTCGGGGTGAGGGGTTAGCAAAATATCGCACGGCACGCTGCGCAGCGCGGTAAATGTCGCGCGATAAGGGGCAACGCGTTCGGGGTGGTCCGAAAAACGATAATCATCGCGCGACCGAGCTGTCAGGCTGTCGATATAGGCAATGTTGGCGCAATTTGGCCCTTCGCAGCTTTGCCACGTCCAACTGGTGCTGCCGCTGGTGTGGCCCGGCGTTGCATGGGGGGTGAGGGTGATTGCACCTTCGCCGAGCCTGATGGGTTCACCGTCACGCAAAATGGCGTGGACGGCGACTGGCGTCATTTGGGGGATGGTGCCAGCTTGCGGGTCGGCGGCATCAACCTCGCCAGTTTCAAGGGCGATGCGTGCGGCTTCACGCACCCATATTTGTGCGCCCGTCGCGGCTTTCAGCGCGGCAAAGCCGCCCATATGGTCGTCATGTTCGTGGCTGCCGACGATGAAGCGAATATCGCGCGGGTCAAACCCCAATGCACGGATGTTGGCCAAAATGGCGGGCGCCGCCGGTGCGACCGCGCCATCGATGAGGATATGCCCTTGGTCAGAGGTGATGAGGATGACGCTGATCCCGCAGGTGCCGACATAATAGCTATTGCCGAAAATGCGCGCGGGCGGTGCCGCATCGCCCCAACCATTGCGGCCTGCACAGGCGGTGGCGAGCCGCCGCCCCTCTGCACGGGGGTTAAGGCTCGATGCGTCATGATATTGGTCGGCGGGCAGCGGGCCGCTTAGCGGCTGGGCGGGGGCGCAGGCGGCGAGGCTGCCTGCAAGCATCCATATACATAATCTAGCGAACATAGCTTGCTCCATTGATGTCGATGACCCCGCCGGCCATTGATGGCGGTGCGCTTTCGGCCAGAAATTGGACCAATTGCGCGACTTCTGCCGGTTCGGCGACCCGGCCCAAGGGAATGTCCGCCAATAATTTGTCGCCGCCCCTGCTCGCCAAATAATCCTCTGCCATGCCGGTCATGGTAAAGCCGGGGCAGACGGCAAAGGCCAAAATATCCTGAGCAGCATAGGCGCGTGCGATGCTCTTTGTCATTGCAACCATCCCGCCCTTGGACGCGGCATAATGCCAATGCGCGGGGCTGTCGCCGCGATGGGCGGCGCGGCTGGCGATGTTGATGATCCGCCCGCCATGCCCCCCTGCCAGACAATGGCGGACAAAGCGGCGGCACAAATCGGCGCTGGCGGTCAGGTTGATCGCCATGGTGCGCTGCCAGCATGCCAGCCAGTCATCATCATCGCGTCCGATCGGGTTGGATTCAAAAATACCGCCATTGTTGATGAGGATGTCGATACGCCCATCCAATCGGTCGCGCGCACTGTGCCACAATTGCCCCGGCACCGCCGGATCACCAAGGTCGCCGTCTTTGCTCGACAGCGCAATCAGCCGGTGGTGGGATAGGGTGTCGGCAATCGCTGCGCCGATGCCCCGGCTCGCGCCGGTGA
>CAUJJQ010000260.1 GCA_963205285.1 Pseudomonadota bacterium
GATAAAAGTTCGAGCATCTGATATTCCTTGCCGGTCAAATGTACCCGGCTGCCGTCCACTTCCACCGTCTTGGCGTCCAAATTGACGGCCAGCTTGCCGGTGCGGATGATCGACTGCGAATGGCCCTTGGAACGGCGCACAACCGCCTGAATGCGGGCGACCAATTCTTCGCGATGGAAAGGCTTGGTGACATAATCATCGGCGCCAAAGCCGAAGCTGCGCACCTTGCTGTCCATTTCTGATATGCCGGACAGGATCAGGACGGGCGTCTGGACCTTGGCCGTGCGCAATTTCTTGAGCACATCATAGCCGTGCATGTCCGGCAGATTGAGGTCGAGCAATATGATATCATAATCATATAGCTTGCCGAGGTCCAAACCCTCTTCGCCCAGGTCGGTGGTATAGACGTTAAACCCTTCGACGGTGAGCATCGTTTCGATGGCCTTGGCCGTCGTCGGTTCGTCTTCGATCAGCAACACGCGCATAAAAGCCTATCCCCTTGGGCTTTGACGACATTTCGCGAACCAGCATGGTCACGCGTCATGTTTCATTAACCAAAGCGGATATGAAGAGAAAAGGTTAATTTTTCTCTAAACTATTATCCCCCCGTCAAAACAGGCGGGTGAGAAGGTAAAATATTGCCCCCACCGCTGCGCTCGCGGGGATGGTGATGAACCAGGCGATGACGACACGGCTGGCAACACTCCATCGCACGGCGCTCGCCCGCTTGGCTGCCCCAACCCCGACGATTGATCCGGTTATCGCATGGGTGGTCGAAACTGGAATACCCAACACCGACGCGCCAAAGACGACGCACGATCCGGCGGTTGATGCGCAAAAACCGCTATGGTGGTTGAGCGGGGTCAGTTTTGTGCCCATCGTTTGAATAATCTTCCACCCCCCCGACATGGTGCCGAGCGCGATGGCGACGTAACAGGAAATGACCACCCAATCAGGGACATGGAATTCGCCGTGCAAATATCCGGTGGAATAAAGCAGGACGGTTATAATCCCCATCGTTTTTTGCGCATCATTGCCGCCATGGCTGATCGAATATGCGGCGGAGGACAAGAGGTGCAGCCCTTTAAAAATGCCATCCGCGCGGCGCGGTTGCACCCGGCGGAAAATCCAGCTGGTCAGCAGCATCATCGCCATCGCAATGATAAGGCCGATGGTCGGCGACAGGAAAATAGCGAGCAATGTCTTGGTCGTGCCGGACGATTCAACCGCGCCAAACCCCGCATGCGCGATCCCTGCCCCTAACAACCCACCGATCAATGCGTGGGAGGAGGAGGATGGGATGCCCTTTATCCAGGTCAATATATTCCAGAACATCGCGCCGATCAGCGCGCCGAAAACGACCGATGGGGTCACCACATCCTTGTCGATAATGCCCTTACCCACCGTTTCGGCGACGTGCAGTCCGACCAGCCAATAAGCGGCAAAATTACCAGCCGCGGCAAACAACACCGCCATAACCGGGGACAAAAGGCGCGTCGAAACAATGGTGGCAATGCTGTTGGCTGCATCATGCAGTCCATTCAAAAAGTCAAAGGCTAGCGCCAGTGCGATAAGGCCAAAAAGCAAAGGCAGCGCAAGCTCATGCATGGCACATCCCCTTAAAATCCACAGCGGTCATCCGCGATCAGGCGTGGTCGATGACCAGACCGTCGATTTCATTGGCAACATCTTCCAACTTGTCCGCGACACGTTCGAGATGCTGATAAATCTCCCGCGCGACGATGAAGCGCATCGGTTCGGCGACACCATGCGCTTCGTATCGGCGGCGCAACCCACGGGCGTGAATTTCGTCCACCTCCCCTTCGATTTCGACCAGTCGTTCGGTCAATTTGTGCAATTTGCCGCCGTTGCGGCTGATCTGGCGCAGCAGCGGCAGCGCCGCTGCTGCGACCAGCGCGGCTTCGCGGATTTTGGTGGCCATTTCCTTCATTTCTGGGTCAAATTCCTTGACCGAATAAAGGTCAATCGCGCCGGCCGTTTGCTGCATCTGATCAACCGCATCGTCCATCACCGCAATCAAATCGGTAATTGAGCCCCGGTCAAATGGCGTCAAGAAGGTGCGCCGTACGGTTTGCAGCACATCGCGGGTGATATCATCCGCTTCATGTTCCAAATCAACGATTGCCTGAATATGTTGCGGCATGTCCGCACCGCCGTCGAGCAGGCTGGCCATCGCGTCGGATGCGCGCACCAGGGTGCTGGCATGCGCTTCGAACATCGTAAAAAAATCACCTTGCTCCGGCAAAAGGCGTTGGAACCAAGCAAACATCGGCTTACCCCTGTGGTTGATGGATCAAATGTTCGGGAATAACAATCGCTCGCAACGCAAGCGTTTCGGATTGCAGGCAAATTGGGCAAAGTGCGTCGCCATGCCACTGCTCCACCATCATCGGAAATAGCGCGACCGGCAAGGACGCCGGTCGAATCATTGCGCCCCGATAGGCGCGCCCTAGTGGCATTTCCAGCTATTGCAAATGACATTTTTGTTGCGCCGCAACATTGGCGCAAAAGGCTGGGCTTTGTCGCGATAATCATACCTAAGCGCCCAAATTATGCTCAGCCCCCAAAAGGACGAAATAGGAATCATCATTGAATCCTATATTCGGCAGCGATGATCCTACCAACATTGCAACCATAATTGCTGCCAATGCGCCGCCCACCATGCCGGCTCGAGCCGTCAAAAAAGCGCCAAGCGTTGCGATTCGCCAAGTTGATGTGACATCAAAACCATTCATCGGCGTGAGCAAACGGCCTGCCGCAAGGTCGCAAAAATGTACCGCAGTTCATCGTCCCCCGCCCCCCATTCGCCGCGCAGTGATTGTGCGCACCGTCACAATATTCCAGCGATACTGCACGCCGAAACATCGGCGCTGTCACAGGGTCGCTGCCAAATATGTCACGCATTTTACAACAATTTACTGCCTGCATCGCCGCCCTTGCCGCGCTGGCGATGACGGTTCCGGCGATGGGTTCGAGCTATTTGCAATGCGCGCCCTTTGCTCGGATGGAATCGGGCATCCAATTGTTCGGCAACGCCCGCGACTGGTGGGATATGGCAGCGGGCCACTATGTTCGTGGCCATGAACCGCGCATCGGCTCCGTCATGGCCTTTGCCCCAACACGCGCCATGCCGATCGGCCATGTTGCGGTGGTAAGCGCGCTGGTTTCGGATCGAGAAATATTGCTGACCCATTCCAATTGGTCACCGATCAACGGGCGGCGCGGCCAGATTGAACGCAATGTGCGCGCCGTCGACGTTTCACCCGCTGGTGATTGGAGCGAAGTGCGCGTTTGGTATGCGCCGATTGGTGATTTGGGCCTGCGCGTCAACCCGATCAAAGGCTTCATATACCCCGATGCCGATCAGACGGTGCAGCGCGATTTTACCCCTGACGCCAATGGGGTTCTCGCCGCTATTGCCGCGAGCGTTACGCCCTAAAGGTTTTGACCCTATTCTTCGCTAAGCGCGCTATTTTCAAACCAGGCTTCAACTGGCCCTGAAAGTTTTATGGTCATTGGCCGACCTCGCCGGTCGAGCGAGCGGCCAGCGGCAATGCGTATCCACCCTTCGGAAATTGAATATTCTTCCACATCGGTCCGCTCTTTACCCTTGAAGCGGATACCGATGCCACGCTGCAGGGCATCGCCGTCAAAAAATGGGCTATCGGGGTGGATGGCGAGCCGATCGGGCACACTGCCGAACGAATTATCAGCTGTTTCAGTCATGCCGCGCCCATAAGCCAAGCCGATTGCCGCGTCCAGCGATTGTCACGGACGGTACGACATGCTCTATATCACAGCCATATTCTCTATCCGGGTTAAACCTAGCAGGGCGGGAGGGTGCGATGTGGTCAGCCATATTCTTGCTTGCGGCGATGCAAGATCCCGCAGTCGCTGTGAGTACAGCGCCGGGGGATATGGACGCAATTGATGCCCAAATTTCCGCCGCGACGGCATCTCTGCGCACCGACGGCGGCGATGCACGCCTAGAGCGCGACGCCGCCGCCATCATCATATTGTTGGGCGCGCAGGGCGAAAACGCCTCCCCAATTGTTGCCATGCGCTTTTCGCAAACGCTGCGGCTCGCCCTGCGCAATGCGGCGGCAAGCGAAGCGCGTGGCCACATCGCAGCGGCGATCGATGCAGCCGAGGCGGCATCACTGGCGCGCGGCGCGACGGAAAATGCGCTGTGGCTGGCAACGCTCACTGCCGATATTCACACCGATGCCAGTGCCGCCGTTGCCGCGCTCACCCATGCGCATGGGCTGGCGCGCGACCATGGCCTGCTCGCCAGTCGTCAGGCAGGACTAATCCGCAGCAAGGCCGCCGAATGGGCACGCACCCTCAACCAGCGGGGGGACAGCGCCGATGCCGACAGCGTGATGAGCGCGTTGCTGGCGGATTTGGATGGCGCGCCCGATGTCCATGTTAACGGGCCGGGACTGGGCACACGCTATGATCTGTTGCTGCGTCGGGCAGAGGCATTGGCCAAGCTGGGCAATGGGCCAGCGTCAGATGCGGACTGGGTCGCGGCGGCTGCCATATTGGACCGCGCGGGGGCGAGCGCTGAGGCTTTACGGGCCAGTTACAACAATCAGCGTGCCTATTACCTCAACATGCAGCGCCGTTTTGCTGAGGCAGAGCCCTTTGCACGTGAAGCGGTGCGACGGCGGGAGGCTACGTCAGGGCCGGACGATAGCGACACACACAAGGCGCGATTCAACTATGGCGTGGCCATCATGGAACAGGGGCGCGCGGCAGAGGCGATCGGGCTGTTTGAAGCTGCGCTGACGGCGCAAATGGCCGATGCATTTGCTAGCGATCGAGACACCATCATCCTTCGAACCACTTTGGCGCGCGCATATTTGATGACCGGTGCGCCCGAAACGGCGCAGGCACAGATTGATGCAGCACTGGCGTTGGCGCGCCAGGCGCGCGAGCGACGATTGAGCGGCGGCGGGCGCGAACGGCAGGATCTGGAGCTCGCCGCTTTGTCCCGCGCGGTGGCGGGGAACGAACGGCACGACCCTTTGTCCCCGGCATTTGATGTCGCAATGCTCAGCGCATGGGCGCTGCGCGACAGTGACGCAACCGCAATTGACCGGGCATTCCGCGCGGCACAGGATCTGACGTTGAGCGATGCGGGGGAAGCCATCAACCAGGCAGCAGCGCGCCAATTGGCGGGCGGCGGGACGCTTGGAAATTTGGTTCGACAGCGCCAACAGGCAGCGCGTGCCGCCATCGCGGCCGACCGCGCACTACGTCAAGCGGTGCAGCGGCGCGACGCCAGCAACATCGCCGCATTGCGCACGACGCGCGATGCAACGGCGGCGCGACTGGCACAATTTGATGCCGATGTTATGGCCCAATTTCCCGGCTATGCCGCGCTGGTCAGCCCTGCTTCGGTTGGCATCGCCGATATTCAGCGCAGCTTGGGGGATGACCAGGCCGTGCTGATGCTGATGGCGAGTGAGGGTCATCAGTATATTTTTGCGATTGGTAAAACATCGGCCCGCTGGCAACGGATTGACGGCGGGGCGGCAGCGGTTGCAGCGGCAGTGGCGCGGCTGCGTTGCCGGATTGACGAAGCGACCTGTTCAATTGCCGATTATGACGCGGCGATCTTGGCCGAACAAGCCGGTCCAGCCAGCCCCATCGACGCCGTCTACCCGCGCTATGACCGGGGGACAGCATGGCGGGTTTACCGCGACATCATCCAGCCTGTGGAGGATGTTTTGCCCCACGGCGGGCGAGTTTTCGTCATCAGCAGCGGCGCAATGGCCGCCCTGCCACTGGCGGTGCTGGTCACACAAGACCCCGGAACAGCGGCAGAGGCGGGGGATGCTGCTAGCCTGCTGGCGACGCCATGGCTGGGGGATCGCTATGCCTTTGTGACGCTGGCCAGTGCATCTGCACTGTTGCAAGGGGACAGGGTGATGCGACGCAACGCACCCGGCCCCATGGCGATGCGCCAGACCAATGGCGCGGGTGCGGCGGGTCGGCCGGCGGCGCCGGGTCGACTTGCAGCACCGCGCAATCAGCCTGGCGGAAACGGGCGTGGCGGCAATGTTGGCCGTGGCGGCGGCCCCGGTGGCGGCAGCGGCCCCGGCGGCGGCGGCGGCAGCGATGGCGCGGGCGGCATCGGCGGGAGCATAGGTTTCGACCTGCCAATGCCCGATATGCGCAGTCGGGTGGTACTGGTCGGCTATGGTGCACCGACGCTCAGCGGTGCCAGCGGCGGCACCAATGCGCGCGGCGGTCGTTCACGCGGCGGGGTTCGCGCCATATTGCCCGCTGCACTATCCCCAATAGATCGCAACTCCAACAATGACAGTGCCGACACATTGACCGATGGCGATATCCCAACGCTCGCCAATCCAGATTGGTTGCGGCAACTGGCGGCGCTGCCCGGCACCGCGACCGAATTGGCGGGCCTTGCCGATGGGGCGGTGGGCGCAGCACGCATCCACACCGGCAATAATGCCACCGAAACGCGGGTAAAGGGGGACAGCGCGCTCAGCACCGCGCGCACCATCGTCTTTGCAACGCATGGCCTGTTACCCGGCGAAATGGGTGCGGGCAGCGAACCGGGGCTGGTGCTGACCCCGCCTGAAGTGGCGAGCACTGAGGATGATGGTCTGTTGACTGCGGCGGAGGTTGCGAACCTAGACCTCAATGCCCGCTATGTATTTTTGTCAGCCTGTAACAGCGCCAGCGGCACGGGGAGCGAGAGCTTGTCGGCGTTGGCCCGATCCTTTCTCTACGCCGGAGCCGATGCACTGGTCGCCAGCCATTGGCGCGTTTCGGATGATGCGACCGCCGCGCTCACCATCAACATGCAGGCCGCAGCGGCGTTAACCCCCGCGCGCGCGTTACAGGCCGCGATGCGCGCGGTGCGCACCGGGCGGGATGCGG
>CAUJJQ010000261.1 GCA_963205285.1 Pseudomonadota bacterium
CAATCAGCGCGATGGCGAGCCAGAGCATCGCGCGCCCGCCGGGGCGCTGCCCCAGCATCAGCGCGCCGAGCGCCACCAGTATCGCGGCATAATGCGGCCAACGCTGCCAATGGCACATTTCGCAGGGGTATAGCCCAAAACCATATTGGCTGATCAACGCACCGCCGATCAGCGCGGTGGGCAGCAACAGTGCGAGCAGGCGGGGACGCATCAACGTAAATCCGCCTTATTGCCCGCGCCGTGGGGCTGGCACCGCGCGCGGTGCACGGCCAGCGGCCATCCGGTCGCGCGCCAGCCGGGCCATGGTTTCGAGCGCATAATGCATCTGGAAATCGCTGATCCCCGCCGCTTCCAACTGCTGTGCGGTCTGTTGAAAACGCGGATCTGCCGTATCATCCTGCTGCAAAGTGCGGTTGTCGACCCCGCGTTCGTTGACGAGGTGGCGGCGTAAATCCGCCTCCCGCACGATGGGCCGGTTGCGATAATCTGGGTCGGACAATTGCGGCACGCGAATGTCGGGGGAAATGCCCCCTTCCTGCACCGAACGGCCCGACGGGGTGAAATAACGCGCGGTGGTCAGGCGCAGCGCGGTGGTTTCGCTGAGCGGCAGGACGGTTTGAACACTGCCCTTGCCAAAGCTGGTTTCGCCCATGATGACCGCACGATGCTGATCCTGCAGCGCGCCGGCGACAATTTCGCTGGCCGATGCGCTGCCCGCATCAATCAGGACGATGATCGGCAAACCGCCGGTCGCATCGCCCGCATGCGCATTAAATCGTTCGACATCATTGGTGCGGCGGCCACGCTGCGACACGATTTCGCCGTCGGTCAGGAAAAGGTCGCTGACCGCCACTGCTTCGTCGAGCAAACCGCCGGGGTTCGACCGCAAGTCCAAAATATAACCGGTCGGGCGGTGGCCCAATTGGCGCGTAATTCCAGCGATGCCCGCTGCCATGTCGCGCGCAGCATTTTCCGAAAAGCTCGACAGGCGCAGGATGCCAATGCCATTTTGCACTTCCCACGTCACCGGACGGACGATGATGACTTCGCGCGTCAGCGTCAGTTGCAGCGGTTCTTCGCGCCCCGGACGCACCACCGTCATGCGGATGGGTGTGCCCGCTGCCCCGCGCATTTTTTCGACCGCTTCGTCGAGCGAGAAGCCGACGATAAGCTGCCCATCAATATGGGTGATGAAATCGCCCGCCTTTATCCCCGCACGGGCAGCCGGTGTGTCGTCCATCGGCGCGACGACCTTTACCGCGCCATCTTCCAGCGTCACCGACAGGCCGAGGCCACCATATTCGCCATCGGTCGTTGTGCGCAATTGCGCAAAATCTGCGGTGTTGAGATAGCCTGAATGGGGGTCGAGGCTGGCCAGCATCCCCTGTATCGCCCCTTCGATCAGCTGATTGTCCGAAACCGGTTCGACATAATTGGCCTTCACTTCCTGAAAGGCTTGCATGAAGCGGCCCAGTTCCACCCGCGTCGAATTATCGACACCCGCCATCGCGCTGGTGGCCAGCGGCACCGACGCGACCAGCATCAACGCCGCCAGCGGGCGGGCGATGCGGTTGAGACCGGATTGACGGCCCGATTGACGGGGTTGCTGAACCATATGAATCTGTCCCTTATGTCGGCACGACGGGCGGGGATATTATGCGCCGCTGGGGCGCTTGGCTAGGGGCTTTAACCATGGCTGTAGTCGGCGCGCGCAATTGGTTCAGCTGACCAGCGCGCCAATATCCATCGGCTGGCCATTGCGCCGCAATTCAACGATGATGCGCGGATTGTCCGGCCCCGCGCGGCCGATCGGCGCGCCCTGTTCGACATCATCGCCGACGCGCGCTTCGATGGCGCTTAAATTGGTAATCAGGCTCGACCAACCATGGCCATGGTCGATAATGATGATCCGCCCAAAGGACCGAAAACTGCCAGCATAGGCGATGCGCCCTGTGGCAGGCGCGATAATCTGGGCACCCGGTGCCACCCGGATGGTCAGCCCGCGCGATCGATTGCCATCGGCGCTATTTTCGCCCAGCCCGACTTCGAGCCGCCCGATGGCCGGCAAAATATAGGCGGGGCGCACGCTGGTTGCGCCATTGCTGGCACTATTGCCCCTGCCACCATTGCCTGCGCGGTTCGCGCTATCGGCAACACTGCCCGGGCGCGGCACCGGCCCATCAAATGCAGCAAGCCGTGCAGACAGCGCCGACCCAGCTTCCAATGCGCTGACCAATGCGCCCACATCCTGGGCATCCTGCGCCAGTGCCACGGCGCGGTCGGCGGCAAGCCCCGCCATGGCATTGCCCCGCCCGGCCCCTGCCGCCGATGCAGCGGCAAGTTCGCGCCGCGCGCCCTGCAAGGCGGCCATTTGCCCCTGCAATTGGGCAAATGCCGCACTGCGCGATTGGCGCAGCGCCCGCGCGCTTTGTATCGCAGCGCTCAGGTGGGCAGCCCGCGCACGGATTTGTGGCAAAATCGCCGCCATCATCATCCGCTGATGGACAATATCGCTGGTCGCCCCCGGCGCGGCGAGCAGGCTGATCGGCGGGCGCATGGTCAGCCGCTGTAACTGCGCGGTCAGGCGCATCAACGGGCGCTGTTCCGTCCGCAACCGCGCATATTGCACCTGTTCGGCCTGTTGCGCGCGGGTCAGCGCGGCGCGTGCGCGTGCCACCGCCGCCTCTGCCGCATTGACGCGCAGGCCAAGCGCACCGAGCGCCAAACGGTCACGTTCGGCGGGATCATCGCTGTCCGCTGCGCGTGCCAGCATCGCATCTGCGCGTTCGCTGGCGCGGGTGCGTGCGGCGGCGAGCGCGGCATCGTCGGTGCCGCCATCGACGCTGCTGTCGGCGGCGCTGTTTTGCGGCAGCGCGATTTGCGGCGCAAAAATCGCGGCGGCAAATAAGGGGATGGTGAGGAGGAGGATATGGCGCTTGCGCATCCCCTACCCCTCCCGATGATAAGGGTGGCCGGCCAAAATGCTCTGCACCCTATATATTTGTTCGAGCAGCATGGCGCGCGCCATCAAATGTGGCCAAGTCAGCGCCCCAAAGCTGAGCAGCATGTCCGCCTCCGCGCGTTCCGTGTCGCTGAAACCATCCGCCCCGCCGATGGCAAAGCTGATGTCGCGCACGCCTGCTGTCTGCCATGCGCCGATGCGCGCGGCCAATTGCACCGAGCCCAGATTGTCGCCCCGTTCGTCGAGCAGGATGCGTTTTTCATCACCCATGCGCGGCGGCAGCGGTTTTTGGTCATGGTCGGCGCGTTCGAAAATCTCGACCTTCCAGCCGATACGTTTTTTATAGCGTTCGACCAGTTCAGCCTCTGCCCCTTGGCCGATGCGTCCGCGCGCGTGGATGCGGATGCGCACAGCCGGAACCTGACGTCAGTCGGCCGGTGCGGCGGGGGCAGTTTTGGCGTTGACCGCCGATGCCCCTTCGCCGCCCCACATGCGTTCCAGATTGTAAAAGCTGCGCACTTCGGGGCGGAACAGGTGGACGATGACATCGCCCGCGTCGATCAATACCCAGTCGGCGTTGGGCAGCCCCTCTATTTTGACGTTGCCAAACCCCTCTTGCTTGATGCGTGCACCGATTTTTTCGGCCATCGCCGCGACATGGCGCGACGAACGACCCGATGCGATGACCATATGGTCAGCAATCGCGCTGATCCCGGCGAGCGGGATGGGCACCACATCTGTTGCCTGATCGGCGTCGAGCTGGTCGAGAATTAGGGCGTGGAGCGCGTGGCTTTCCACAGCGGTGGCCAAAGTTTCGGCCGGACGGACGGGCTTCAAAATCTCTCCTCTTCGCCAGAAACTGGCAAATATTGGCGCGTCAAAGGCTCCCGTATTTTTGGGGAGCCATAGGCGTGATGCCAAAGGGGGTCAGCTTCGCGGATAGCGCTCGCAGAACGTGGGTCTGGCGGGAATCGCAAGAACACGAGGGCAGGCAGGCTCCACGCCGTCCATTGCTGGCAAGATGCGCTGGGGCGGACGGCGTCCCGCAGCCAGCCCGTCGCCACCTGCGAACGAGCCGCTGCATCATAGCTTGGACGCGCGATAACCGCAATCGGCACGGTTAAGGCTATTTTTCGCCAGTCGCGCCAGCGGTCAAACTGCGCCAGATTATCCGCCCCCATCAGCCAGATGAAATCATGCTGGGGAAAGCGATGTTGCAGCTTTTCGAGCGTGTCGATGGTATAGCGCGTACCCCATACAGCCTCTGGCGCGGCGGCCAAAATCCGGCTGTTGCGCGCCATTTTGCGCGCAGAGGCGAGCCGTGCAGCGAGCGGCGCCATCCCCGCCTTGGGTTTCAGCGGGTTGCCCGGCGACACCAGCCACCAGACGGCATCCAGCCCCAGCGCTTCCATCACGCGCAGGCTGATTGCGCGGTGGCCGCCATGCGCCGGGTTGAAACTGCCGCCGAGCAACCCGATTCGCTGACGGGCGGGCGATTCGGCGGGCGCGCCATCGGCCATCAGCCGCGCACCTGCCCCGTTCCCAGCACCCGCCATTTATGCGTCGTCAGCCCCTC
>CAUJJQ010000262.1 GCA_963205285.1 Pseudomonadota bacterium
GCGCATCCCCGGTTCGAGCAGCGCGTCGGCGGCAATGTCGGGGAAATCCGCCGGGTCAACGCGCGGTGCGGCGCGTTCCAAATGGCCCAATTCGCCCAATTCCTTGGGCGTCATCGCAATCTGGTGCGGCCCGCGCCGCCCCAGCAGCGTAATCGAACGGATATGACTATGGTCGAGCGCATCGATTGCATGGGCGACAATGTCGCTGCCGGCAAATTCGGCGCGCGTTTTGGCAAGGATGCGCGCAACGTCGAGCGCGACATTACCATTTCCCACCACCACCGCGCCGCCGCAATCGAGCGGGGGGGCCAGGGCGGCATAATCGGGGTGGCCATTATACCAGCCGACAAAGGCCGCGCTGCCGATGACGCCGGGCAGGTCGGCGCCTGCAATCTCCATCGGCCGGTCATTGGGCGCGCCGGTGGCCAGCACCACCGCGTCATATATGGCCATCAGTTCGTCGATGGTCACGTCCTTGCCGACCGCCATATTGCCCACAAAGCGGACATTTTGGGAAAGGTTCACTGCCTCATAACGGCGCGAAACGGCTTTGATTGATTGATGGTCGGGGGCAACCCCGCTGCGGATCAGGCCAAAGGGCGCGGGCAGGCGGTCGATAATGTCGATCCGCACCCCATCGCCCAACGCCTTTTGCAGGCTTTCCGCCGTATAATAGCCCGCGGGGCCCGACCCGATGATGGCGATATGGCGCATCCAATACCCCCTTGACCTATTGGCCTTACCCAGCCCCCAATTGCCGGGGGAGCGGTGCTCCGCCGCCATCTCTAACGCGGCGAAAAATTAGGGCAAGGGTCAGATGGCGCGCAACTTGACTCCGCCACGGGTGCTGGATAGAGCGCGCCGACATTCCCCGGTCCTCTAATGGTAAGAGAGCGGACTCTGACTCCGTCAATCGAGGTTCGAGTCCTCGCCGGGGATCCAAATTTCCCTTAAAACTATTTGGATTTTGCAGCCTTTCGCTTCAGGCTCTGCTCGGCCTTTTTGACCATCGTTTTGGCAGCAGTTGCGCCTTCACCGTCCAAAGCATCGCGCTTGATAACCTCATTGACCAACAGCCCCCGCAAATCATCATCGCTGACTTTCAGCCCGTCAAAAAGACGGCGATATTCTTTGCGCAATGCTGATAGAACAGCGTCGCCTTGGAGTGCGTCCGCAATGACGTAGCGATTAACGATCTGGGCATGGCGGTGGAAGGATTCGAGCGCGTCCGACGCAATGGATTCGCGGCAAAGTAGGAACATTTTTTCCACACTTTCCTGTGTTCTAGGTAGCGTATCCAGATCGATATTGCACACTTCCTCCCAAGATATTGGCTGAGAAAATTTGATCCTGTAAACGACCCAACGTCGGGCGTTTGACAATATTATCCATTCAATCCCTTGGTGTGAGCCATAATTTACCGCCTGTCGCAGATGGCTCTCGGTCAAATTGGTGCCCGCAGATTTTACCTCACACAGATAGTAGATTTTGCCTTCGACGCGAATGGCGAGGTCGCAGTAAGTCCCCCGAATTTGTTGTTCGCTCGTGAGTTCTGCGTATTTGTCATAGCCGAATATGTCACTGAGCATGTCCTTAATCACGGTTACAGTATCAGCTTCCGACACATCTCGTTCGGCGATGCGTCGTACTATGGGCTGATATTTTCGCAGCCCTGCGATGATCCGTTCATATACTTTTTTCGGAATCTTGATGGCTGACATCTTGCCCTCCCGCGCCATGTGCGACGATACCGGCATATCGTCGCTTTGTACCTGAAAGCAACGACAAAGCATTTCACGTCGATTACGGCCTTCACAATCGATTGAATTAATTGCCGATCATCGCTCTAGCAAAGCGTGCCGCCGTCGTGCATTGCGGGGTGGAGAGGGGTTTTTCATGCATTTTGAACTGGCCGAAGAACATCGCATGCTGGCCGATCTGGTGCAGCGCTTTGTTGCCGACCATTTAATGCCGCTCGAAACCGCCGTGCTGGCGCGCGAAGCGGCGGGCGAAAACCCCGAATTGACGGCACAGGAACGCGCCGCGCTCGACGCGGTCAGCCGCGATATGGGGCTGTGGTCGCTCGATGCGCCGGTGGAGCTTGGCGGGCATGATTTGCCGCACGTCGCGCTGGTCGCGGTCAACGAAGCATTGGGCGGGACGGTTGCCAAATATGTTCTGCCGCCCGACAGCCCCAATTTGCGGATGCTGGCGGCGAGTGTCAGCGATGCGCAGCGCGCAACCTACCTCGCCCCCTATGCGCGCGGGGAAACGGTGTCGGCTATCGGTATCTCCGAACCGGGCGCAGGCGCAGACCCCAGCGGGATGACGACGCGCGCGGTGCTGGCGGAGGATGGCAGCGGGGATTGGATTATCAACGGGCGCAAAATATGGATCACCCGCGCCGATGAATGTGATTTCACCATTTTGATGGCGCGCACCGGCGGGGCAGGGCGCGGCGGCCTGTCCGCATTTTTGGTGGATCGGGCAACGGCGGGGTTCAACGTGCTGCGCGCAATACCGATGATCGGCGGGGAGACGACCTATGAAGTCGCGCTCGACGATTGTCGGGTGGCGGGCTGGAAATTGCTAGGTGCCGAAGGGGGCGGCTTTGCGCCGATGCAATTGCGGCTGGGCACAAGGCGGATGGAAATTGCCGCTTGGTGCATCGGCGCAGCGCAGCGTGCGCTTTCCATGATGGCCGAATATGCGCCCCAGCGCACGACCTTTGGCGCAGCCTTGTCCGACCGGCAGGCGGTGCAATGGTGGGTGGCGGATGCGGCCATCGACATCCACGCCACCCGCCTGATGGCATATGATTGCGCGTGGAAACTGGACCAGGGGCGCGATGTGCGCAGTGAGATTTCGATGCTCAAAATCCGCGCCACCGAAATGGCGCAGCGCATCATCGACAATGCGATGCAATGTTTCGGCGCAATGGGCATGACGCGTGAACTGCCGCTCCACCTCCTCGCCCAACGGGTGCGCACAATGCGGATTTATGACGGGCCGAGTGAGGTGCACCGGATGGTGGTGGCGCGCAATTTAATGGCGACAAAGGGGTAGGTGAGGGCGATGCAACATAGCGTAAAATTGACCAAATCGGGCCATGTCGCCGAAATCTGCTTTGCCGCCCCGCCGCATAACCATGCGACGATTGGCATGCTGGCGGATATTGCCGTCGCGCTTGCCGATTGCGACGCCGACATGGCGGTGCGCGCGGTGGTGCTGGCGAGTGAGGGACGGGTTTTTTGCGGTGGGGCCGACCTTGCCACCCCGGGCGGCATGGGCAGCGACAGCGCCGACCCGATCCGCGAATTTTATGATGCTGCCATTCCCATTTTTGCGGCGAAAAAGCCGATGGTTGCTGCGGTGCAAGGGGCGGCGGTTGGCGCTGGGCTGGGCCTCGCCGTCGCTGCCGATTTCCGTGTTGCCGCGCCCGAAGCGCGTTTTGCAGCCAATTTCACCCGGCTGGGTTTTCACCCCGGTTTTGCCCTGACGCTGACGCTGCCGCGCCTGATTGGCATGCAGCGCGCGCAGCAGATGTTTCTAACTTCGACGCGCTATAAAGCCGCCGACGTGCTGGACTGGGGGTTGATTGACCGATTGTCGGAAAGCGGTGGTGCGCGCGATGGCGCACATGCGCTGGCGCAGGAAATTGCCGAAAACGCACCGCTCGCTTTGCTCGACACCCGCGCCACATTGCGCGCCGGTCTGGTCGATGCGGTGCGCCAACGGCTCGACCACGAACATGGCGAACAGGCCAAATTGCGCGCGACCGCCGATTATGCGGAGGGGGTGGCGAGCGTTTTCGAACGGCGCGCCGCCAATTTCATCGGGGCCTAGGATCAAGACCCTAAATCACCCGCTCAATCGCGTGGAGCACCAACCCGACCAGCCCACCGACCAAGGTGCCGTTGATACGGATATATTGCAGGTCATCGCCCACCACTTGTTCCAGCCGGTCGGTCAGTGTCGCGCTGTTCCATCCGCGCACCGTGTCCGAAATCAGCCGCACCGCGCTGTCGCCATAGGCATCGACCGCCCCGGCGATGGATCGGCGCGCCAGCCGGTTGAGCGCGCGTTTGATGCGCACATCCTCTGCCAACATGCCGCCCAATTGTTGCAGGCTTTCGCCCAATTTGCCGGCCAGCGCGGAATCAGGGTCGCGCGCCGCCGATAATAATGCGCCGCGCGCCTGTTCCCACAATCCGTCAATCCACGCGCGGATGGCGGCATTGTCCAAAATTTCGTCGCGGATCTTGTCGACCTGTTGGCGCATTTTTTTCTTATTTTGCAAATCGCGCGCCAGTTCGGCCAGTCCCTCCTCCACCCGTTGACGCAGCGGGTGCGTGGGGTCGCCCGCCATGTCGTGGAGCAATTTGTGCAGACCGTTGATGATTGCATTGGCGATATTTTCATCAAGCCCCGTCAGCCGTAACAGGCTGTTGGCGCGTTCATGCACCATATCGCGGATCAAATGGTCATTTTTGCCCAGCGTCTTGTCGGCCAATTTGGCGAACCCGTCGATCAGCGGCTGGTGCCGCCCCTCTGCCATTGCAGCGGCAAGGCTTTGGCCGAGCAGGGGCGCCAAGTTTAACTGCCGCAGCCGCTCGGCAATCCCCGATTTGACGATACCGCCCAGCCGTTCCTCATCCAGCGCACCGACCATATCGGCAATCAGGCGCGATGCCCCAGCCTTTAACCGGCCCTCGCTCCCCTCCGGCTCCGCAAGAAAGTGCCCCACCGCGCCCGCAACGTCGATGTGGCGCAGGCGCAGCGCAATCAGCCGGGGGATAAGGAAGTTTTTGCGAATGAACCGCGCCAGCGTGTCGGCAATGCGGTCGCGGTTTTCGGGGATGATGGCGGTGTGGGGTATGGGCAGGCCCATCGGGTGGCGAAAGAGCGCGGTGACCGCAAACCAATCGGCCAAACCGCCGACCAGCCCCGCCTCTGCAAAGGCGCGCACAAAGCCGATGGCGGGGTGGATGTCGGCAAAACGCGTTGTCCCGATGAACAATGCGGCCATGATAACCAGCAGCCCGCTCGCCACCCAGCGGATATTCCAGCCGTGGGTGGCGATGGCAACGCCATGTCGGTCAAGCTGCACCGCGGGCATCGTCACTGGCGGCGCACCCCCAGCGACCATGCCTTATTCCGCGGGTTGCGGGATATGCCCCTTGTCCTCATCCCCCGGCTTATAGGTGAGGAACCAGCGACGCAGCAATGGGCCAAAGCGGGTTTCCGCACCAACCGCGAGGCTGAAGGCGGCCGGCACAATCAGCAGCGTGAGGATGGTCGAAACGATCAGCCCGCCGATAACCGTCACCCCCATTGGCTGGCGCCATGCACCATCGCCGGTCAGCGCCAAGGATGTGGGCACCATCCCTGCGACCATCGCCACCGTGGTCATCACAATCGGCTGTGCGCGTTTGCGCCCGGCGTCCAAAATCGCTTCAAATTTGTCGATACCCTTGTTCATTTCTTCGAGCGCGAAATCGACCACCAAAATCGAGTTTTTGGCGACGATACCAAGGAGCATCAAAACGCCGATAAAGACGGGCATCGACAAAGGCATGCGACATATATGGAGCGCGAGCGCCGCACCCAAGGGCGCGAGCAACAAGGATGCCATGTTGACGAATGGCGGCATGATCCGGTGATAGAGCAATACCAGCACCGCAAAGACCAGGAATATGCCCGAAACCACGGCAATCAGGAAGTTGGTGACCATTTCCTCCTGCCATTTGTCCTGCCCCAGTTTCAGGCGCGACACACCCTGCGGCAGATTGCGCATCGCCGGGAGGTTATCAATCTTGGTCATTGCTTCGCCCGAAACATAGGGCTGGCCGGTCGCCGGATTATTGGCAAGGTCGGCCCCAATCGTCAGCCGGCGTTCCAAATTGGTGCGCTGGATAACCGTCGGCCCCGAACCAAAGCTGATTTCGGCCACCGATTTCAAGGGCACCGAACCGCCGGTTGATGTCGGCACGGGCAGATTTTCGATGGTCGAAATGTCGCGTCGTGCCGCCGGGTCGAGCGCGACGCGGATCGGTATTTGCCGGTCGGACAGGCTGAACTTGGCGCTATTCTGGTCAATATCCCCCAGCGTCGCGAGGCGGATGGTTTGCGACAGCGCGGCGGTTGTCACCCCCATCGATGCGGCCAAATCAAGCCGTGGACGAATGGTGATTTCGGGGCGCGCCATATCGCCATTGACGCGCGGGGCGACCAGTTCAGGCATGCCGCGCATCTGTTCGACAATCGCATTGGCGGTGCGGTTCAGCACAACCGGGTCGCTGCCGCCCAAAGTGATACTGAGGTCGCGGCCCGAAAAGCCGCCATTTTGCGACGAAAATGTCACCCGTGCGTCGGCGACATTGGCCAAACGCGGCGACCAGCGGTTTTCAAACTCGATGCTCGAAATTGGGCGGTCTTTGCGCAGCGTCAGATATATGCGCCCATTGCCGGGGTTGATGGCGGCATAGGCTGCCTCCACCACATCGCGGTCAGCGGTCACAGCATCCTGCACCCGACGAATAACCTGCTCGGTATGGGCAAGCGTTGTTCCGGGCGTCATTTCGATGCGGATCTGGCTATAATCAAAATCAAGGTCGGGCTGGAAGGTAAAGCTGAGTGTCATGAAGGCGACAATGGTGGCGGCAAAAGCGCCCAGGCCGCAAAGCATGGTTTTCCAGCGGTTGCGCAGCGTCCATTCCAGCCAGTGGACATAGGTTTGCACCCAGCGCGCGCTATGTTCCGCCTCCCCATGCGCTTTGAGGAAATAGGCGGCGATCATCGGGGTGATAAGCCGCGCGACCGCAAGGCTCATCACCACCGCAGCAACCACGGTCAGGCCGAAATTCTTGAAAAACTGCCCCGAAACACCCGGCATCAGGCCAACCGGCAGGAACACCGCAACAATCGCCATCGTGGTGGCGAGCACCGCCAAACCGATTTCATCGGCAGCATCAATCGATGCCTGATAGGCGCTCTTGCCCATCCGCATATGGCGGACGATATTTTCAATCTCCACAATCGCGTCATCGACCAGCACGCCCGCCACAAGGCTGAGGGCCAAAAGGCTGATGGAGTTGAGCGAAAAGCCCAGCATTTCCATGAACCAAAAGGCGGGAATCGCCGATAGCGGGATGGCCAGCGCCGAGATAATCGTTGCCCGCCAGTCGCGTAGAAACAGGAATACGACCACGACGGCGAGCACCGCCCCCTCAATCATCGCGGTGATGGAGGATTCATAGTCGGATTCGGTATAGCCAACGCTGGAAAACAGCTCGCGAAACTGCACCTTGGGGTTTTGTTCGCGGATTTTAGCAAGTTCCGCCTCCACCAGCGCATAAACGGCAACGTCCGATGCCCCCTTGGCGCGGGTGATGGAAAAGGACAACACTTGCCGCCCGTTCATCGTCGCAAAACTGCGCTGTTCGGCGTAAAGATCGCGCACTTCGGCAACGTCGGACAATTTGATCGTCCGTCCGCCGCCGATGGCAATCTGTGTATTGGCCAATTGGTGCGCATCGCGCGCATTGCCCAAAACGCGCAGCGATTGTTCAGCGCCGGCAATTTCGGCAAGCCCGCCCGCCGCATTGACATTAACCTGCCGCAATTGCTGGTTGATCTGCGCGGCGGTGACGCCCAGTCCCTGCATTTTGGCTGGGTCCAATATGACGCGGATTTCGCGGTTCACCCCGCCGTCGCGGCTGACCGCCGCCACCCCTTCGAGCCCGCGCAGCCGTTTGGCCACCACATCATCGACAAACCAGCTCAATTGTTCGAGCGTCATGTCCACCGCTTCGACCGAAATATAGGCGATGGGGTCGCCCGATGTGTCGATGCGCGTAACCTGTGGTTCCAAAATGCCATCGGGCAAATCGCTGCGGATATTGGAAATGGCGTCGCGTACGTCGTTGACCGCCCGGTCAATCGGCGTGCCGATGTCGAACTGGATGAACATGTTGGTGCTGCCTTCGCGCACCGATGTATTAATTTCATCCACCCCGTTGATGTTGCGCACCGCCGCTTCGACCTTTTGCGCGACCTGCGTTTCCATTTCGGTCGGCGCCGCACCCGGCTGGATGATCGAAACCTGTGCCGCCGGAAAATCGATGTCGGGCTGTTGCGTCACCGGCATGCGCATGAAGCTCATCACCCCCATCAGGGTGAGCGCGACAAACAGCACGATGGGCGGGATGGGGTTGCGAATGGCCCATGCCGAAATATTACGAAAATTCATGGCACTAACGCTCCCATCCGGCAGATATTACGACGGGCGGCGGGCAACAACCTGCCGCACCCTGTCGCCGGGATTCAAAAATGCACCCGCGCTCACCACGACATGTTCCTGACCGGTCAGGCCGGAAAGTATCGAAACACCGGCGCTGCTGACCTGACCGATGGTCACGGCCACGCGCTGCGCCTTATTCGCACGGTCGATGACATAGACATAGCTGCCCTGTTCATCGTTGAGCACGGCGGATTCGGGCAGCAGCGGCGCGACCGCCGAGCCGGTGACAATCCGCGCTTCGGCGAAGCCGCCGGGGCGGATGCCGCCGGCAAAGGACAGCGCAACACGCGCCACGCCTTGCCGCGTTTCGGGGTTGATGACCGGCGATAATTGCCAGATTTGCCCGGTGTAGCTTTGCGTGCCGCCAACCGGGGTGACGCTGACGCGTTCACCAACCGACAATTGCGCCAAATCCCCCTCTGTCACATTGGCGAGCAACTCCATCTCACCGCCACGCGCCATGCGGAACAAAACCCCGCTGCCCGCGCTTACCACCTGACCGGGTTCAACCTGTCGGGTTAGCACCAACCCTGCGGCGGGCGCGCGAATGTCGAGCCGCCCTATGCGTGCGCGGTTTTGCGCAAATTGTGCGCGAGCAACGCGCACCTGTGCTGCAGCGGCATCGCGCGTTGCGGTCTTGCGTTCCAGATCGGCGGTCGAAACAAAACCCCGCGCGGAAAGCGCGGTGGCGCGGTCGAGTTCAGCTTGTGCCAGACGTGCATTCGCCTCTGCCACACGGATCTGCGCCGACAGCGATTCTGCTTCGCCGGCCTGCACCTGACGGTCGATGGTGGCCAACACCTGACCGGCCGCAACCCACTGACCCGGTTCGACGAGGACGCGCACGACCTGTCCGCCCTCGCCAGCAACGCCGACCGGCATTTCGCGCCGCGCGGCAAGGCTGCCGGTCGCCGAAATAATCCGCTCCACATTCGTGCGTCCGGGCACCATGACGGTGACGCTGGGGATGCTATCATCCCCCGCCGCGCCGCCACTCGCCGCTTCGGTCTGCGCTGCGCTGCCGCCGGAAAATTGCATCCATGCAAAGAGGAGGACAAGCACCGCTGCAACGGCGGCAGCAATCATTATCCAGCGCCGCTTGCGCGCGCGCGCGGTGCCGATGGTGGCATCCCAATCATCGCCACCGGCGTCTCCCGTCGCGGGGGTGAGGGTTCCGGATTCATAGTTCATTGTCATTATCCTGTCGGCCTGCCGCTTGTTTGTGCGCGCTATCGCCACAATCTCGGCTTTGGAGAGCCTTGCTGTATTACCGTAATAAGTCACCACCTGCAAGAGGGGGGCAAGCCATCCCCGGCAGTTGTTGCAAAATTGTCCCGTTTGTCGGGAATTTGGCGCGCGCTATGCCGGATTTGCGCGACCATGCCAAGAAAAACTGTTGTAGACGTAAGACGAAAGGGGCGGCGCTGCATTACTGCAACACCGCCCCGAAAATGTCGAAAAATATTATATTTAGCGCACGCTGCCGCGACGGATGAGGTTGATGATGCCAAGCAGCACCACCGCACCCGCCAGACCGACGAGGATGGAGGGGATGTCTAGACCATCGCGCAGCCCCATGCCGCCCATGTGGAAAAAGGCGCTGGCGACCCATTTGCCAAGCAGCGAGCCGACGCAACCAACGACGATGTTGAGGAAAATACCCTGTTGCGCATCGGTATTCATGATTTTGCTGGCAATCCAGCCAATCAGACCGCCGACGATCAATGCGATAATGAAGTTCATCTTACTCTCCCCATTTGGGTGTTCCATAAGGTACGGGTCAATGCGACCAGACGGACAAAGGGAACATGGCTAGCCGGCAAAGACAAGAAAAAAGCTTAAGCGCATTGAAACCATAGGCAAAAGGCCATGCAAAAACGGCGCCGGAAAACCTCCCGACGCCGCCTAATTGCGCTTAATGCGCTGATTCAAAAACGCTGTTGGCGTTCGTATAAATCGCGATATTGGCGGATACGCGTGACGCGCAGCCCCGGCATACCGGCGCGATCAATCGCGCGCTGCCAACCGGCAAATTCCTCCAACGTCAGGCTATAGCGTTCGCACGCTTCATCAACGCTGAGCAGGCCGCCGTTGACCGCAGCCACCACCTCCGCCTTGCGGCGGACAACCCAGCGGGTCGTGCTGGGCGGGGGCAGCGAATCGAGCGTCAGCGATTCGCCCAAGGGGCCAATCACTCGGTCGGGTCGGAAGTTCTGATTCTCGTTCATGCGAACCTCTGTTGTGCTGAACTGGGGGTCAATTCAGCGAATAGAGGGGTAGATAGGTCAGCGGATTGAACATCGGCTAAAACCGCATGGTTAATGGGCAGGTAAGACGAATTTTTTGTAGCCGCCGCAATATGATGCGGGGTTGCACCCAAAAAGCTGCCGCGCCCGCCGGTGAGCGTTGCATCGCCGATATCGCTATCGTCCTTGCTTTTGGGGGCTTGATTCAATGCGACGACAGTCGGCAGCGCGTTTTGACGCATGGCGATAAGGACACGCAGCATGTCAAAATCGACGCGCGCCAGGCTGCCATGTGCGGCCTTGTCCAACAGGGGGGGGTGATTCCATTGCATGCCTACCGCCCTAAACGACAAGCAGCTAAGGCCCGGTAAAGACGCAATTTACGGCGCATTAGCACAGGTTAAGCGCCGTTCACTCCGCTGAACTGGCGCTTTGCGGCTCTACGGCTAGAACCTGTCTCGCTCTGATTGAGCCGAAACACGCCCGCGCTATCCCTGTTTTCCGTGATTTCCGAGCCGTGAAATGTTCCATTTCACTCAAAATCACTTTAGGGGACGGCCCCATGCAGGCAGATTTTCAACTGGGTGCCGATTTGACCGGCCGGCGGATTGTCGTTGCCATGTCCGGCGGCGTGGATTCAAGCGTGGTTGCCGCGCTTGCTGCGCGTTCGGGCGCAGATGTCATCGGCATTACGCTGCGCCTTTACGACAGCGATGGCGCGCCGCGCCGCGCGGGCGCATGCTGCGCCGGGCAGGATATTCGCGATGCGGCGCAGGTCGCGCAACGGCTGGGTTTTGTTCACCATGTTGTCGACCATGTCAGCGCCTTTCGTCAGGCGGTGGTCGAACAATTTGCCGATGATTATCTGGCCGGGCGCACCCCCATCCCCTGCGTGCGCTGCAATATGGGGCCAAAGTTCACCGATCTCCTCTCCATCGCGCGCGATCTTGGCGGGGATTGTCTGGCGACCGGCCATTATGTCCGCCGCATCATGGGGGCAGGGGGCGCCGAAATGCACCGGGCAATCGACCCTGCGCGTGACCAGAGCTATTTCCTCTTTGCAACGACGCTGGGCCAGCTCGACTATCTGCGTTTTCCACTGGGCAATATGCCCAAGACAGAGGTGCGCCGCATCGCGGGGGAACTGGGGCTGGGTATTGCTGCTAAGCCCGACAGTCAGGACATTTGTTTCGTCCCCAATGGCGATTATGCCAGCGTCGTGCGCCGCGTGCGGCCCGACGGCATTCGCGCGGGGCGTATCGTTAACGAAACAGGCGATGTGCTGGGCAGCCACCAGGGCATCATCCATTTTACCGTCGGCCAGCGGCGCGGGCTGGAAATCGGCGGTCTGGCCGAACCGCTCTATGTATTGCGGCTCGATGCGGCGCGCGATGAAGTGGTGGTCGGCCCGCGCGCGGCGCTGGCAGTTGGCGCGGCGCGGCTGGTCGATTGCAATATGCTGGCAGATGCGACCAACCGACCGCTCGCTGCAACAGTGCGCTCGCTCGCCAAGCCGGCGGCGGCGCATTTTGATGGCACATGGTTGCACTTTGCCGAGCCTGAATATGGCGTTGCGCCGGGGCAGGCGGCGGTGCTGTATGACGGGGACAGGGTGGTTGGCGGCGGCTGGATTGCCGAAACGCGGCGCTGATTAAGGCTCGTCCGAAAAAACGCAGCTTCCATCGACATAATGCGCGCTGCGCGATGCCAGCAGCGGCACAGAACCGGTCACCGTTTTGCTTTCGGCATCTTCGGATAGGCTGACCATTTCCATCCCCGGTTCAAAATCGCGCGTGCAACTGTCGAGCGGGCGCCCCTCCACATAACGGCAGGCACAGCCCATCCGCGCGCCATATGCGGCCCCAACATCGGCCTGCAAATTCCACGCCGGCAATTTCCACAATAACAGCGCGGCAACCAGCAGCATCGCGAATAAAATCCACAACCGCCGACGCAATGGGCTGCGCGTGCGGCGCACTGCGTCGCCCCTTGTGCCGGGGGGCGTTGCACTGGGGGGCGGGGATGCGCTAGTCACGCATCGGCATGAAGCGCAATTTCACCCCCTTGGCAAGCCGTCGCAAAATCTTGGGCAGCCTGTTGGTCGCCCCAATCGCCGTTCCCATACTCCATGCGTGCAGTGGGGGTGATGGGCGCGATACGGACATTCCCCCCGCGCTCGCCCCCGCATTGGCCCGCGCATTGGGCAGCGCGCAATTGCCGGGCGCGGCGCGGCACGCTATCGAAAATCTGATCGGCAATCAGGACGCGCATGGCGAAACCCGCGCGCTTTATATTTTGCGCGGCGGCAGTCCCATTACCGAATATTATGCCGATGGTTTTTTGGCGACCAGCCGCCTTATCAGTTGGTCGATGGCCAAATCCATCACCGCCATTTTAATCGGTATCTTGGTGGGCGATGGCCGCCTGTCGCTCGACGAATCAGCGCCCATCCCCGCATGGCAGCGGGCGGGCGACCCGCGCGGCGGGATAAAATTGCGCCACCTGCTTCATATGGCGAGCGGGCTGGAACATGTCGAAGTGGGCGACCCCATTTGGTCGAGCGATACGGTTGCCATGTTGTTTGGTGATGGCGCGGCGAATATGGCGGCGATGGCCGAAGCCAAGCCTGCCGTTGCCGCGCCGGGTGAAAATTTCCTGTATAGTTCAGCAACCAGCGTCATTCTGGCGGACATCATCGCACGCAGCCTGACCGACAGCGCGGTGCCGGCAATTCGCCGCCAGGCGGTGCGCAATTTCATCGATGGGCGGCTCGCCGGGCCGCTGGGCCTCGAAAGGCTGCAGGTCGAATTTGACCCGGCGGGGACGATGATTGGCGGGTCGATCATGCATGCCAGCGCGCGGGATTTTGCACGGCTGGGCGAATTGCTGCGGCTGGGCGGGGTTGCGCCCAGTGGCACGCGGATATTGGCACAAAGCTGGGTGGATTTCATGCGTACCCCATCCCCCGCCAACCCGGCCTATGGCGGGCATATCTGGCTCAACCGCGCACCATCTGCGCCGCGCTATGGCGCGCTATGGCCAGATCGCGGGGCGGCGGACCTTTTCGCCTTTGTCGGGCATCAGGGGCAATATGTTGTCGTATCACCCGCGCAGGGGCTGACGATGGTGCGGCTGGGCATCACCAGCGACGCGCAAATGGATGCGCTGCGCCAGACGATGGGGCTGATTTCGGCCAGCCTCTAAATTGCGCCTTCCGCCATATGCCCCTCTGGGTCAGGGTGGATGAAAATTTCGAGCCCCGGGAAATGGCGCGCCAGTTCGATTTCGATACGGTCCATGACATCATGGACTTCGCGGATGGTCATTTCGGCGCGCACCCACAGATGGAATTGGACAAAATCCTGCCCACCCGATGAGCGTGTCCGCACATCATGAACCCCCAGCGCATCGGCATCGCGCATCACCACATCGACCAGCGCCTCACGCTTGGCATCGGGCCATTCCTTGTCCATCAGATGGTCGATGACGCCCATCGCGCCGCGCGCCGCACCGAACAGCAACCACAGCGCAATCAGCAGGCCAAAGGCGGCATCCGCGCCGTGCCAGCCCAGATATTGGTCGGCAATCAGCGCCAAAATCACCGCCGCATTGAGCAGCAGGTCGGATGCATAATGGAGCCGGTCGGCGGCAATGGCGAGCGATCCGGTGCGCCGTACGACATGGTTTTGATAGAGGATGAGGCAGAGCGTCAGTGCCATCGCGATGACGGATACGCCGATGCCATAGGGGGCGTCCGCCGTGCCCGCCCCCGTTTGCCAGCGGGCGATGGCGCGCGCGCCGATCCACAGTGCCGACGCGGTGACGATCATCATCTGGATCAGCGCGACCAACGCCTCGGCCTTGCCATGGCCGAACCGATGATCATCATCGGCGGGCAGCGCGGCGATATAAACACCAAAAAGCGTGATGGCGCTGGCCACAAGGTCGAGCGCGGTATCGGCAAAGCTGCCGAGCATCGCACTCGACCCGGTGCGCCACGCCGCCCACCCTTTTAGGAGGAGGAGGGTGAACGCCACCGCCATCGATGCTGCCGCCGCGCGCCGCGTCCATCGCCCGCGCGCTTCGGGGGAGGTGGCGATCATGGGAAGATCAGGCCGCTTTGCCATTCGCTTGATGCATCGGCGCGCTGATAAACCATGCGGTGGTGCAGCCGATGTTCGACATCCTGCCAAAATTCGATGCGACGCGGCGATAATATATAGCCGCCCCAATGCGGTGGGCGCGGCACATCTGCCCCGGCAAAACGTGCCTCTGCCGCCGCCAGTCGCTCCTCAAACGCGCCGCGATGGCTGAGCGGACGGGACTGGTCGCTCGCCCATGCACCCAATTGCGCGGCGCGCGGACGGGTGGCGAAATAGGCATCGCTCATCGCGTCCGAAACCACCGTCATCGGCCCTTCGATGCGGATCTGTCGCCTGAGGCTCTTCCAGTGAAAAAGCAGGGCGATATTGGGGTTTGCCGCCATATCGCCTGCCTTGCGGCTTTCGCCATTGGTGTAAAAAACAAAACCGTCCGCCCCATGTTCTTTGAGCAGGACGATCCGCGCCGATGGACGTCCCGCCGCATCCACCGTCGCCAGCGTCATGGCATTGGGGTCATTGGGTTCGCTGGCGCTGGCCGCAGCAAGCCAGTCGCCGAACAGCGAAATGGGGCAGGTTGGAGCATCAATATCCATGGCTGCGCCCATATCGCCTTCGCGCCTGCCGGTCGAGTGGGGTTGCGGCCCTTTTCGCGCCCCACCCCTTGCCCAATATAGCATCGCCGCCTAGCTATGGCGCATGGCAGCAGATCCTTATTCCTTATTGAGCGTGGCGCGCAGCGCCAGCGAGGCGGAGATTAAAAAGGCCTATCGCAAGCTCGCCAAGGAACTTCACCCTGACGCGAACAAGGATAATCCGCGCGCCGCCGACCGCTTTGCCGAAGTGACGCAGGCGTATGACATATTGTCCGACAAGGACAAGCGCGCCCGCTTTGACCGGGGCGAAATTGACGCCAGCGGCAACCCCGCCAACCCCTTTGCAGGGGGATTCGGCGGTTTTGGGGGCGGGCGGCCACGCCCCGGTGCCGGGGCAGCGGGCGGCTTTGCCGGCGGCAGTTATGGCGCAGAGAGCGGTGATTTTGGCGGCATTTTCGATGAACTTTTTGGCGGGCGGTCGCGCCGCACCCCGCCGCCCAAGGGAGCCAATATCCAATATCGACTGACGGTCGGCTTTGTCGATGCGGCAACGCTCGCCGCGCAGCGCATCACCCTTTCCGATGGCAAGACGATTGACCTCAAACTCCCCGCCGGGGTGGAGGATGGGACGCAGGTTCGCCTGAAGGGCAAGGGCGAAGCGGGGCCGGGCGGCGCGGGGGATGCGACGGTTACCATCGAAATTCGCGGCCATGCCTTTTTCCGCCGCGACGGCGCGGACATCCGGCTCGACCTGCCGATTACGTTGGGAGAGGCAGTGCTGGGTGCAAAGGTGCGCGTGCCGACGGTTGATGGGCCGGTGATGCTGTCGATCCCCAAGGGTGCGAGTTCGGGCAAGATATTGCGCCTCAAGGCCAAGGGGTTTTCGCGGCGCGACGGGACGCGCGGCGACCAGTTGGTTGCGCTGCAGATCGACGTGCCTGCTGACGATGCCGCACTCGAACAATTTGCGGCGGATTGGGCCGACACGCGCGCGGTGCGTGCGGCGCTTGGTGTGTGAACAGCACCGATAAATTGACGGCTATGGTGCGCGCCACCCTCGATTTTGAGAAATTATGGCTATCCCGCTTTTGGCGGGTCGCTAGGCGCGTGTTGCTGGGTGCCTATCAGGACGGGTTCATCCATGCGGGCAATCTTGCCTATCTCTCGCTCCTCGCGCTATTTGCCTTTGTCCTGTGCGCGACCGCCATTGCCGCAAGTTTTGGCCGCACCAGCGAAGGCCTCCACGCGCTCGAAGTCATATTGGCGACAATGCCGCCGGGGATATCGCGCACGCTCGACGCCCCGGTGCGCGAAGTTATCGGCGCGCGTAACGGCCATCTCTTGTGGATTGGCGCTGCCTTTGGCCTGTGGACGGTGGCGAGCCTGATTGAAACGCTGCGCGACATTTTGCGTCGCGCCTATGGCACGCAGGCCAGCCAGAGTTTCTGGAAATATCGCCTCGCATCTATGGGGCTGGTGGTGGGGGCTGTCCTCCTCCTCCTCATCTGTTTCAGCTTGCAGGTGGTGACGCTGGCGCTGGGTGATTTGATGGCGCGCTTTCTGCCACCCGATATTGCAGGCCTTGGCGAAATAGCGTTGACGCGCGGCATTTCCCTGTTCGGGCTGTTCATCGCGATGTTCACTCTGTTCGTGGCGCTGACTCCGCAGCGTTTTCGCGGATCACATAATCCCAAATGGCCCGGCGCATTGGCAACCACGCTGTGGTGGCTGGCGGTCAGCACCGCATTGCCGCATGTGCTCGCGCGGCTTATTTCCTATGATTTGACCTATGGCAGTCTGGCAGGGGTGATGGTGACGCTATTTTTTTTCTACCTTGTCGGGCTGGGGATGGTTATCGGGGCAGAATTAAACGCCGCTTTGGCTTCGGCGGATGGGGATGGGCAAAGGCGGCCCATCGGCCATCGCACCGATGAACCGGGCGCGCAGGCGATGGAGTTAGAGTGATGAGCAATTTGATGCAGGGCAAACGCGGCCTCATCATGGGGCTGGCCAATGACCGCAGCCTCGCCTGGGGGATTGCCCAGGCGCTGCATGCGCATGGGGCAGAGCTTGCCATCTCCTATCAGGGGGAGGTGATGGAGAAACGCGTCCGCCCGCTCGCCGACCAATTGGGCTGC
>CAUJJQ010000263.1 GCA_963205285.1 Pseudomonadota bacterium
GTCGTGGCGCGCAAGGAATGATGTTGCCGCACCTTATCCACATCGGTTTTCCCAAATGCGGGTCGAAGTATCTGCAACGCTGGTTCGGCGCGCACCGCGAAATCACTTATTGCTGGGATGGTTTCGGCGGCGAACGGGGGGTGGAGGATTTTCTGCACCCCTTTGTCCACCCCGACGCCCAAATCCGCTGTCGCGTCACCAGCCATGAGGCACTGATTGACCCCCGTGACCTATCGACACTGGGCAAGGTCGATTATGATGACATCGCCCACCGACGCGAACGGCAGGTGGCCGTGGCGCACGAACTGGCCCGGCGTTACCCCGATGCCCGCATTTTGATGGTGACACGCAACCACGCGGATGTGCTGCGGTCAGGCTATTCGGAAATGGTTCGGCAGGGCGGCACCATGACCGATGCGGACATTCGCCGCGCCGACCATCGCCGCCTCGCGGCGACGGGCCATTTCGACTATGACTTTGCCCTCTCTCTCTATCGCGGCCTGTTCGGCGATAATTTACTGATATTGCCGGCGGAATGGCTGTTCGCCGATGCGGCGGCCTTTACCGCAGCCATCGCCGCCTTTGCCGGGGTCGCCCCCTATGTGCCGCCGTCAGAACGGGTCAACGCCTCACTCTCGGCAGAGGAGCTTTATTGGTATCCGCGGATCGCAAAGCTGCTGAACCGCTTTCGGCCTGGCCGGTTCCGGCCAAAACTTCGCGGCGTGCATATGCTGGCAATTGATCACGGGTGGTGGCACCCGCTGCTCGCATTGCTGCGCTTGGCGGCTGGCAGGCGTGCCGCGCAGATTGATCTGCCGCCCCAATTGCTGGCGGCTATGGCCGGAACCTGTCACAAGCTCGTCACCCAGCCACACTTTGCCCCCTATCGTGGCCGCTATCTCGATCAGGCGGTTTGATCGGCTTTCTGCCCATCAGCCTGAGCAACGGATCCTCCAGCAACAGGTGGATGACAATGCCCAGCGACGTGCTCAGGATAAGTTGCACGACGCCGAACAACAGGCCATGGGGCACCCCCGCAAGGTTGAGCATCAGCATCACCGAAAACTGGGTGAGGTAGATGGAATAGCTGGCGTTGCCGATCAGCATCGGCAGCCGAGCCGCGCGAATACCCTCGCCGCGTTCCTCCGCGCGGATCACCGCAACAAACAAAGCGCCAAATATCGGGCCAAAGAGCGCTGCAAATATCAACGGGTCAAAATGCCCCATCACGGCCCGCAGCAGCAGGACGGTAATGACCGCCAGACTACACCAGCCCAGCACACGCCACATGTTCCCGCGCGTCTGCCAAGCATGGCCAATCCACGCACCGATCAGAAAATCAAGGCCGATCGGGTGCGTCCAGGCCCATAGCGCCGGATGATCCGGCCGGTTGAAAATGCCGATCAGCGCCAGCGTGCCGATGGCTATAGTCAATGCCGGCATCAGCCAGCGGCGCGGCAGATACAACAACAACGCGAATATCGCATAGTAGAGCATTTCCAGATTGACGGTCCAACCGACCGGGTTAACCGGTTGAACAGTCCCCGCCCCCTGATTCCAAGCCGGGATAAAGGCCAGCGACGCGGCGATGAAACGCCAAGGCAGCGGCGGATCGTAACTGAACAAATGCCAAAAGGGGATGGGCGATTGCCAGTTAACGCCGCCCCACAGCAGGATGGCGGCAAGGCCGGTCAATAACCAATAGACGGGGCCAATCCGCCGGATGCGCGCCAGCATGAACCGGCGGGGCCGTGTCGCGTCCGATGTTATGGCAACCACCAGAAAGCCGCTGATCAGAAAAAACAGGCTGATGACGAGCCCTGCATAGCGGATCGGACCAAAGACCGGCATGAAGCTATGAACCAGCAGGACCGTCATCGCCGCCCCGCCGCGCATATATTGGATGCCGGCATATTGCCGTTCCATCCGGCGCAATGGCACCAGCGTCCTGCCCGGTTCGCCCGGGGCGATCAGTGCCGCCATGTCAAATATCCCCCATCCCCGTCCCTATCTCGACGCGCTCGATACGAAGGGCGAAATTGGCCGTATAAACAGCCGTTCGTGTCGAGCATAGTCGATACATGGACGACACGCGCCCGGCGGACTCGCATTTTGCACCGATTGTCGCCATAGGCCTTGGCCATGCATTTCCTTGACCAAGCAAAAATCTATATCAAATCGGGTGCGGGCGGCGTTGGCGCGGTCAGTTTTCGGCGCGAAAAATTCATCGAATATGGTGGGCCGGACGGCGGCAATGGCGGCAAGGGTGGCGACATCATCTTTGAAGCGGTGGCCGGGCTAAATACGCTGATCGATTTTCGCTATACCCAGCATTTCAAGGCCGATCGCGGCCATGGCGGCTCAGGGTCGAACTGCACCGGGGCTGGCGGGCGCGACCGCATCATACAACTGCCCGTCGGCACCCAGATTTTGGCCGATGATGACGAACGCACGCTGATTGCCGACCTGACACAGGTTGGCGAACGCATCACCCTGTTGCGTGGGGGGGATGGCGGGCGCGGCAACGCCAGTTACAAAAGCAGCACCAACCGCACCCCGCGCCAGCATGGCATGGGCTGGCCCGCGCAGGAATTATGGGTGTGGCTGCGGCTCAAACTGCTCGCCGATGCCGGGTTGGTCGGCCTGCCCAATGCCGGAAAATCGACATTTATCAACGCGGTGACCAATGCGGGGGCAAAGGTGGGTGCCTATGCCTTTACCACCACCCGCCCGCAATTGGGGGTGGTCAGCCACAAGAGCCGCGAATTTGTCGTCGCCGATATTCCAGGATTGATAGAGGGGGCGGCAGAGGGCGCGGGGATTGGCGACCGTTTCCTCGGCCATATCGAACGCTGCCGCGTGCTGCTCCACCTCGTCGATGCGCAGGATGAAGACGTCGCCACCTCCTATCGCATCGTGCGCGATGAATTGGACGCTTATGGCGCGGGGTTGACCGACAAGCCGGTGATCGTCGCGCTCAACAAAGTAGATCAACTCGACGCCGAATTGACCGCCGCGCTGTCCGCCGAACTGGCCGAAGCCAGCGGCGCGCGCGTGTTCGCCCTGTCGGGTGCCAGCGGCGCGGGCGTGGATGCCGTGCTCGACGCGCTGCTGGCCGCCATCCCTGCTAAGCCGGGCATTGATGGGGCGGATAGGGACAGCGCGCGCGACTGGTCGCCTGTTTAATCCACGGGCCATGGTTTTCGCCCCCGCCACCTGCCGCCGCTTGATCGTTAAAATCGGTTCGGCGTTGCTCGTCGACGGCGATGGCGGTGTGCGCAGCGCGTGGCTCGCCGATGTGGCGCGCGATATTGGCACGCGTGTGGCGGCGGGACAGCAGGTGGCGGTGGTATCCTCTGGTGCAATCGCGCTGGGTGCACGGCGGCTGGCGCTGGCCAAGGGTGGACGCGCCAGTTTGGAAGATGCGCAGGCCGCCGCCGCAGTTGGGCAAATTGCGCTCAGCCAGATCTGGGCACAGAGCCTCGCCGATGCGGGGCTGACCGCCGCACAGATATTGCTGACGATTGATGATCTGGAAAATCGCCGCCGCTATTTGAACGCCGCTGCAACGCTCGAACGGCTGCTCAGCCTCGGCGCGGTGCCGATTATCAACGAAAATGACAGCGTGGCGACCAGCGAAATCCGCTTTGGCGATAATGACCGGCTGGCCGCGCGCGTCGGGCAGGCGGCACGGGCGGACGGTATCCTCCTCCTCTCCGATATCGACGGGCTTTATGACCGCAACCCGGCCACAGCGGGCGCGCAGCATATCGCGCGTATCGAACGTATCGATGCCCGCATCCGCGCGATGGCCGATGGCGGTTCGGCATCGGGCATGGGATCGGGCGGGATGGCGTCCAAAATCGCCGCAGCCGAAATTGCGGGCCATGCAGGGATCGACCTCGCCATCGCCAGCGGCACGACGGGCCGACCGCTCAGCGAGGACGCCCGCCACAGCATTTTCACCGCACCGCGAACGCGCAGCCGCGCGCGCAAAAACTGGCTCGCCGGGCGGCTGGTGGTGCGCGGCAATATCTGTGTTGATGGCGGCGCGGCGCGCGCATTGACCAAGGGGTCGAGCCTGCTCGCGGTCGGTATAACCGGGGTGCACGGACGGTTTCAGCGCGGTGATGTGGTCGATGTCATCGCGCCTGATGGACAGATTGTCGCGCGGGGACTTGCCGAATATGATGCGGGGGATGCTGCCCGCCTCATCGGGTTGGCCCGCGACGCACAGGCGGCGATTTTGGGTTATGCCCCACGCAGCGCGATCATCCACCGCGACCATCTGGTGCTGCTGTGAACGCGCCGGTGCGAACATTGGCCATCACCGGCGCAACCGGCTTTGTCGGCCAGCATGTTTTGGCAGCGGCAGCGGCGCGTGACTGGCCCGTCCGCGCGCTGACCCGCAGCCCACGCGAACATGGGCCGAACGTCCATTGGGTGACAGGCACGCTGGCGGATGCGGACGCGCTCGATGCGCTATGCGAAGGGGCGGATGCGCTGCTCCACATCGCGGGCGCGGTCAATGTGCCAAGCCGTGCCGCCTTTGCCCATGCCAATATCGCGGGGACCAAGGCAGTCATCAATGCGGCAGGGCGCGCAAATGTCCGCCGCTTTGTCCATGTGTCGAGCCTCGCCGCGCGCGAACCGCAGCTTTCAAACTATGGCTGGTCCAAGGCGGGGGCGGAGGATGTGGTGCAGCAAAGCGCGCTCGATTGGCTGATCGTCCGCCCGCCCGGTGTCTTTGGCCCGCATGACAAGGATGTGCTCGACATGTTCAAAATGGCGCGGCGCGGCTTTATGCTGCTGCCGCCCGCAGGTCGGGGTTCGTGGATCTATGCACCCGACCTTGCCGCGCTGTTACTCAATTGCGTTGCCGATGGGCCATCGGGCCTGATATTGGAACCCGACGATGGGGCAAGCGCATCCCATGTTGAATTTGCGGGCGCGATTGGCACGGCGGTGGGCCGCCCCAACCCCTTTACATTTTCCGCGCCGCGCGCCCTCCTCTGGCTCGCCGCGCGCGCAGACCGGCTGGTGCGCGGGGATAAGGCAAAGCTAACCCCCGATCGTGCGCGCTATATGGCGCATCCCGATTGGGCGGCAGACCCGGCGCGCGCGCCCAACCCCGCCCTGTGGCAGGCGGCGACCCTGCGCGCAGATGCGCTGCACGCCACGCACGACTGGTATGTAGCAAATGGCGCCTATGATTGAGAGAAGATGCGCAGCATTTGCACCGCAAAGGCGGCAAAGCTGCACGTCAGCCCGACGATGAACAGGCGATAAGCGATGGCGAGATAGCGATATTTGCGCCGCGCCAGCATTGACCCATTTTGGTGAATATCACGCAGCATAGTGGCCAGAAAATCCTCATCCCGGCGGCAACGCCCGAGGATATTTTCGATAAAATCCGCCTCACTCATTTGAGAAAATATACCAAAAAACAATATATTGGCATTTGGTTCCAAAGGCTTGTCGATCGTGGTTTGCGCGGGGGCAACGCGCGGCAGCACTGCGGCAACCGCAAATAATGCCGACAGGAAAGCAAATAGCGCCAATATCCCCAATGCTATCGGAAAATTGGTGCGCGATGCCTGGCCGATGGACACGGTAAAGACGACAAAGGTCGCACCCATCAGGATCGATGCCTTTTGATCGGCCATCTGACTCAGCGTCATCGTCATCTGCATCGCGGTGCGTACCAGATGGATCGAATTGGGCGGAAAGGGCGGGCTAGTGGGGGCTGGTGCAGATAGGGGCGCAGGCGCTGGTTTGGCGTCAGCAATTTTTGCCACCCTTTTGCGCTGCGTCGCAGCCCCCCTGTTTTTGCTCGCAGCCTTTTTGGGCGCGTTCAGCTTATCCCCTGCCATCCGTGGGAAGCTGCCACGATGTTCGCGCCGGGGCAACGGCAATTTAGCCCAATATTAAGGTGCATAGGCTAAGCCCTCGCAAAATCTTGGGGGCAGGATATTGTGCAACTGCAAAAGATAGAGGCTGTTAGCGACACAGATGCTGCATTGGCGACAGCCTATCCGCTGCGTGTCGCGCGCCTGTCGCATGGCTTGACCCACCACCCCCTGCTCCAGACAGCGGCGCTCGCCGATGCGGCGCTCGCCATGGATGCTGCGCATGTCGAATGCCGGACGAGCGCGACGGCCGGCTTTACCGACAGCGGCGCGGACAAACGCCGCTTGATGCGCCATATATTGGACGGCGATGTCGATGGCTGGCTGATGCTGCGCTTTGCCGATCAGATCAGCGCATATCGTGACCTGTTGGAGGATACGCTGGCCAGCTATACGCAAATCATCGAACCGGTGACCGGGCCGATGCGCGATCCAAAAGCCTTTATATTTCTGTCATCCGACCAGACGGTAACCCCGCTCCATATCGATCCCACTTATAATATCCTATTCCAGATTTCGGGCACCAAGCTATTTTCCACCTATCCGCTCGCCCCGCCGGTGGTAACTGCCGAGGCGGAGGAAGGGTTTCACAGCCGGGGCGATAATCTGCTCCCATGGAATGCGCAGGTCGCGGCATTGGGGCATGACGAACGGCTCGAACCGGGCGATGCAATCTATGTTCCGCACAAACTGCCGCACCGGGTCGCCGTTTTGGGCGGGCTTTCCATTTCGATATCGATGACCTGGAAATCAGACTGGAGCATGGCCGAAGGGGCAGCGCACCGCGCCAATGCCCGGCTACGTGCGCTGGGCTGGAACCCGCCGCCGGTCGCGCGCTGGCCCAAAACATCGCGCATGCGCGCGCTCGCTGCGCGGATTTTGGAACGGTGAAGCCGCTTACACATGTCGCGCAGCGCCCTATATCGGGGGTGACGGTGCTGCGCGCTGACGCGCTGTCGATTGCCGATCAGATTGCGTGGGCCGGTCTGAGCCAAAGCGCATTGGCCGATTCGATCTTTGCTACTGACTGGTTTGTACGCGCGGTATTGCGCCATTTTGATGGCGATGGCGTCCACCAGCTATTCATCGTCCATGATGATGCCGGCGCATGGGATGGGGTGGCCATTCTAGCGCCGCACCAGCGATTTGGCCGCATCGGCGCGCGCCATATGCGCAGCCTTGCCAACGCCAATCGCTTCATGGGGGTGCCGCTGGTTCGCCCGGGCCGAGAAACGCATTTCTGGGCGACGCTCCTCAGCCATATTGACGGCGGGGATCAGGATTTTGCGCTATATTTGCGCGCCATGCCCGCCGACCATCGCGTCACCCGCGCGCTGAATGCGCTTTGCCGCGCCACCGGCCGCACGCGCCACATTGTCGCATCGCACCGGCGCGCCGCGATTGATTCGGCCCTGTCCGGCGATGCATATTGGGCCGCCAACCTGTCCAAAAACAGGCGCTCTCGCCTTGCCGCGCTCGAACGGCAATTGGCGCGTGACCATGGTGCACTCAGGGTCGAACGGGCACAAAGCCATGCCGACATGGTCGCCTGGACCGCCGATTTCCTACGCCTTGAAGCATCGGGGTGGAAGGGGCGCGAAGCATGTGCGCTCGCCGCCGCGACCGACAGCCGCTGCCTGTTTGAAAACGTCGTCGCAAGCGCCTTTGCCGAGGGGCAGATTGCCTGCCTGTCGCTCTATGCCGGGGACCGGTTGGTCGCAATGACCAGCTATTTTTCGGGCGATACGCAAAATCACTTCGGTTTCAAAACCAGTTTTGACGAAACCTATGCGCGTTATGCGCCGGGCCTTTTACTGTTGCGCCATCTGATGGAATGCATGGACGGCCAAACCGAAATCCGATTTGATTCCTGCGCCACAGCGCATGATCAGACGCTGTGCCACATCTGGCGCGAAGCCCGCGAGATTTGCGATATCGTCGTCGCACGCGGCGGCTGGAGCGGGCGGGCGCGCTTTGCCTATATCCTTGGCCTTGGGCGTATCTGGCACCGGCTAAAGTCCCTGCGCGGCTAAACCCGCGTGTGGCCCCAAAAACGCCATTTTCGCTTGCCATAGCCGCGCGGGTGCGGGCAAAAGCCCAGACAGGTTTTTCGGGGACAAATTGATGAGCGATCGTGCGCAGATTTCCGCCGCCATTTTGGGGCATATTGCCGATTTCAACAAGAAAGACATTACGCTCAGCGACACCACCAGTTTTGTCGCCGACTTGGAATGGGACAGTTTGACGGTGATGGATTTCGTCGCGGCGGTCGAGGATGAATTTGACATCGTCATTTCGATGAACATGCAGGCTGAAATTGAAAACATCGGCCAGCTGGTCGATGCGGTAACGACGCTGGTCGCCACCAAATGAGCGACCTTTTTTCGAAATTTGACCCGATTATCGAAATCAGGGCCAATCTGCTCGCCACCGGCGTAACCGACCCATTTTCTTTGGTGATGGAAAAAGTCCTGTCCCCCACCGAAGCGATTTGCAACGGGCGTGAAACCATCCTGCTTGGCACCTATAATTATATGGGGATGACCTTTGACGAAGATGTCATCGCTGCGGGCAAACAGGCGCTCGACGAATTTGGCAGCGGGACAACCGGCAGCCGGGTGCTGAACGGCACCTATGCCGGGCACCGCGCGGTCGAAGATGCGCTGAAGGAATTTTACGATTGCCAGCATGCGATGGTCTTTTCGACCGGATATCAGGCAAATTTGGGGATAATTTCGACGATTGCGGGCAAGGGGGATTACATCATCCTCGACATAGACAGCCACGCCAGCATTTGGGACGGCTGCGCGATGGGCAAGGCCGAAACCGTGCCCTTCAAACATAATGATATAGAGGCGATGGACCGACGGTTGGGCCGCCTGCCCGCCGAAGCGGGCAAATTGGTGGTGCTGGAGGGTGTTTATTCGATGCTCGGCGATATCGCGCCGATCAAGGAAATGGTCGCCATCGCCAAGAAACATGGCGCGATGGTGCTGGTCGATGAAGCGCATTCGATGGGCTTTATCGGCGAACATGGGCGCGGCGTTGCCGAAGCGGCGGGCGTCATCGACGATGTCGATTTCATCATCGGCACTTTTTCCAAGAGCGTCGGCACCGTCGGCGGTTTTTGCGTGTCCAACCACCCGAAGTTTGAGGTGCTGCGCCTCGTCTGTCGGCCCTATGTCTTTACCGCATCGCTGCCACCCAGCGTCGTTGCCACCGCCGCGACCAGCATCCGCAAATTGATGCAGGGATCAAACAAGCGCGCGCATTTGTGGGAAAACAGCAAACGGCTCCACGCCGGATTGCGCGAACTTGGCTTTCAACTGGGCACCGAAACCCCACAAAGCGCGATTATCGCGGTGATTATGCCCGACCTCGAACCCGGCGCGATGATGTGGGAAGCGCTGTTGCAAGAGGGGCTGTACGTCAACCTTGCCCGCCCGCTCGCCACCCCTGCGGGCATGACCTTGCTGCGCTGTTCACTGTGCGCCGAACATACGAGCGAGCAGGTAGAGGAAATTTTGCACCGCTTTGAACGTGCGGGCAAGAAGGTCGGGATTATTTAGGGTTAGGGTCAACATCCCCCGCCGCCGCATCGGGCAATTGCGCATATAGCGCGCGGACCAGCGCTACATTGACGATGGCGAGCAGCCCCAAAATGCCACACCCAATGGCGATACCCCCGGCGAGACGCGGCATATTGCCGAGGCGACCCCACGCCATCGCCCCCGCCGCCAGCACCAGCAACGACCAGCCGATGCGCCGTGCCCGTTCGACAAAGACTGGTTCGCCGCGCCGCTGTTCCAAGGGTGCCTCCTTTGCCATGCGCCAGACATAATCGTTCGGCGCAACGGGCAAAAGAGGTTTTGATCGCCGATTGATCCTTATCAATGTCGGCAATTGTCCAAAGCCGTCATATTTTGGCATATAAAGTGTCAAATATGATTCGCCTTACTGAGGAGGAACGCCCGTGCCTGCCAATCCTGCAGCAAATCCCACCATGGATGCCCAACATGTCGACGTGCTGATCGTTGGCGCAGGCATTTCGGGCATCGGTTCGGCATGGCATCTGCAAGACCAATGCCCCGACAAAGACTATGTCATTCTGGAAGCAAAATCGGGTTTCGGCGGCACATGGGAAACGCATAAATACCCCGGCGTGCGGTCGGACAGTGACCTTTACACCTTTGGCTATCGTTTCAAGCCATGGGTGGGCGCACCGGTCGCCAGCGGGGCGGAAATTATGAAATATCTGAGCGATGTGATCGACGAAAACGGCATCGCCCCGCACATCCGCTATGGTCACCGCATCCACCACTGCCGCTGGTCGAACGCCGAAAACATCTGGCACGTCGAAGCCCGCGATGCCGACGGGGTAGCGGCGCATTTCACCTGTAATTTCCTCTGGATGTGTCAGGGCTATTACGACCATGACAATCCCTACACCCCCGATTGGCCGGGCCGCGCCGATTATCAGGGCTTGTTCGTCCATGCGCAGCAATGGGACCCGGCGACCGATTATGCGGGCAAGCGCGTGCTCGTCATCGGGTCAGGCGCAACCGCCGCAACCATCGTCCCTGCCTTTGCCGACAAGGCAGCGCATGTGACGATGCTACAACGTTCCCCTACCTATTTCTTTTGCAGTCCCAACCGCAATGAACTGGCCGACCGTTTGCGCGAAGTGGGGATTGATGAACCCACCGTCCACCGCGTCGTGCGCGCGCAAATCATGCATGATCAAAATCTGATGACCCAGCGTTGTCAGAGCGAACCCGATGTGGTGGTGGAGGAATTGCGGATGCTGATCCGCCAATATGGTGGCGAGAATTTTGCCTTTGAACCCCATTTCACCCCCAAATATCGCGTCTGGCAGCAACGGCTCGCCTTTTGTCCAGAGGGGGATATTTTCCAGCATGCTGCCGCTGGACGGGTTAGCGTCGTCACCGATGACATCGACCATTTCACTGCGACCGGACTGGTGACAAAGGATGGCACGGCAATCGATGCCGACATCATCGTCGCAGCGACCGGTTTCAACCTGTTGATGATGGGCGGGATAGATTTCAGCGTCGATGGCAAGGCCGTCAATTGGCATGAAACGATCAACTATCGCGGCACGATGATGACCGGTGTCCCCAACCTCGCCTGGGTGATGGGATATTTCCGGGCCAGCTGGACGCTGCGCGTCGATATGATGGGTGATTTTGTCACCCGCCTGCTGCGCCATATGGACGCCATCGGGGCCAAACGCGTCGATGTCGCGTTGCGCGCAGAGGATAGCGGCATGGCGATATTGCCGTGGATTGAGGCGGAAAATTTCAACCCCGGTTACCTGATGCGCGGGCTGGATAAATTGCCCCGGCGCGGCGACAAGCCCGAATGGCGACATAATCAGGATTATTGGGCCGAACGCGACGCATTTCCCAAAATCGACTTTGATGGCGATGAATTTATATATGACAGGGGGCAGCGCCGAGCCGAAGCTGCGGAATAGGGCGCATCTGGCAGCGCGGGCGACCAAATGCCGCACTGGCACGATGATGTGACAATATTGGCAATTGCCGGTTAAGCTTTGGCGCGGCAGGATGGCGGGGTGTTTTCGTATCCCGCCCCCCTTTGTGCCGTTGCCCTGACCCTTGGCCTTATCGTCAGTCCGGCGCTGGCAGAGGCCACCGCCGCCACCCCGCCACCAATCCCCATAGCCCTCGGCGATGGGGAAATGCGCGATACGACGCTGAGTGGAGGTGCGGTGGATAGTGGGGAAGCGGTCAGCCCCGCGACGCTCGATGCCGCAGCGGCAGCCGCCGATGCGGCGGCAGGCGGTCATTCCAACCGTGTGCCGCGCGATTATCTGGGCATTGGCATCGGGCTGATTTCGGTGCCCGATTACAACGGCTCCAACACCCGCCGCCGCATCCCCGGCGGGCTTATCCGCGCGCGGATTTCGGGCTATGCTATCTCCTCGCGCGGCACCAATTTGCAGGTCGATATGCTGCGCCAAGTTCGCGGTGCCGACACCGACTGGAAATTGGGGCCGATTGTCAACATCCGTTCCGACCGCGCACGCAGCGTGCATGACCCCATCGTCGCATTGCTCGGTGAACGCGGCACTGCGATAGAGGCGGGGCTGTTCGCAGGCGTCAGCCACAATGGCGTCATCACCAGCGCCTATGACCAATTGGGCGCGCGCATCACATTTTTGCAGGATATCAGCGGCGAACATGGCAGCTGGATTTTGTCGCCAACGATTGATTATGGCACGCCCCTGTCGCGCCATAGCTTTGTCGGCCTGTCGGCATCGGTCAACATCTATGGGCCGGGATTTGGCGCGCATTATTTCGACATTGATGCAGCGGGTGCAGCGCGCAGCGGCCTGCCCATTTATGCGGGCGCGAGCGACCATGCGACACTGGGCAAGGCAAGTTTTGGCGTCGCGGTCGCCCATGCGATTTCGGGTGACTTGCGCCAAGGCTTGCTGATCGTCGGCGGCGCCCAATATGGGCGTTTGCTGGGCAGCTACGCGCGAAGCCCGATTGTTGCGACGCGCGGGGATGCGGATCAATGGATCGGTGGCCTTGGCCTCGCCTATCAATTTTAGGCCGTAAACCCACAAACCAAGCTAGTCGAGGTTCGAGACAATTCGACCATGCGGTTTATGGGTTTACGGCCTAGAAGCTTCAAATCGCTGGCAGGCTCCCCGCTTTGACGATAGAGCACAAAGCCATGCACATGTTATTGCCCGTAATGGTCGGCGGCGCGCTGGGCGCGGGGTTGCGCCACCTGCTCAATCTCGCCGCGCCGCATGGTCTGCTCCCGTGGTCCACTTTGTTTGCCAATATTTTGGGCGGGGTGGCGATGGGGTTTTTGTTCGGTTGGCTGCACAGGAGCGGCACCGGCGAGTTTTGGCACTATTTTCTGGGGGTTGGGCTACTCGGCGGGTTCACCACCTTTTCCGCCTTTTCGATGGAAACCCTCTCCATGCTCGACGCGGGTCGTTTTGCCATCGCCGCGACCTATATCCTGCTATCGCTAACCGGCGCAATTGGTGGCGCGGCAATCGGCCTGTGGCTGGCACGCGTGGGGGTAGTAACATGACGGATGTGAAGGACAAGGGCGGCCTGAGCCAATATGTCGCGCGTGATGATGACGGCATCCGGCTCGACCGCTGGTTCAAACGGCATAAACCGGGCATCCCCCATGCGCTGCTCGCGCGCTGGCTGCGCACCGGATTGGTGCGGCTGGATGGTGCGCGCGCGGGTGCCGACACCCGGATTGCCAAGGGACAGAGCCTTAGCTTTCCGGCGGACATTGACACCACGGCTGAAACCCGCCCGCGCCGCGCGCCGCGCCCATTGAGCGCGGAGGAAAGTGCGCTGGCCGAAGCGATGGTGATCCACAGCGATGAACATGCCATCATCCTCAACAAAGTGCCGGGGCTCGCGACACAGGGCGGCAGCGGCACCACCGCGCATGTGGACCGGCTGCTCGACGCCTTTTTTGACGAGGTAAAGGGGCGACCAAAACTGGTCCACCGGCTCGACAAGGATACATCGGGCGTGCTGCTCGTTGCGCGTTCGCCGGGCGCAGCAGCCAAATTTTCGCGCAGTTTTTCGGGGCGCACCGCGCGCAAAATTTATTGGGCCATCGTCATCGGCGTGCCCGATATTGATGAGGGGGAGATTGACCTCGCCATTTCCAAACAGCCGGGCAGCGGCGGCGAAAAAATGCATGTCGATGCCGAAAATGGCCAGTCGGCCCGCACCCGTTATCGGGTGATTGAACGCGCGGGCAACAGCGCGGCCTTTGTCGAACTCATGCCCTTGACCGGGCGCACCCACCAATTGCGCGTCCATATGGCCGCCATCGGCCACCCGATTGTCGGCGACGGCAAATATGGCGGCAAGACCGCGTTCCTGACCGGCAGCATCTCACGCAAGCTCCACCTCCACGCGCGGCGGCTGCGCATCGACCATATCGAAGGGGGCAAGCTGGACGCGACCGCGCCGCTCCCCCAGCATTTTGCCGAATCGATTGAATCATTGGGCTTTGACACCGCGCTGGCCGACGCTCCGCGCGCCGAACCGCTCGCCGCACCGCCGGGAACCAAGGCGCGCGCGCATGCCAAGGCGGTGCGCAAGGCGCGGCGCGGCGAACGCACGCGGCGCGGTGAGGATGCGCGCGGCGGAGATGCGCCTTCGCCCAAGGGTCGTCCCGCCAAAACGCGCGGCAAACCGACCAGAGGAAGGAGCCGTTAATGCTGAGGCTCGCGCTGTTTGACTGCGATGGCACGTTGGTGGACAGCGAATATGCGATTGCAGCGGCGATGCGCGATGCATTTGGCGCGCTGGGCATCGCGGCCCCCGCCGCCAGCGCGATACGCGCGAACATCGGCCTTTCGGTAAAGGCTGCGGTGCGCGCGCTGACCCCAAATTTGGGTGAAGATGTGCGCGCACGGCTGGCCGAAGCCTATCGCGATGCCTATTTCCAACATCGCACGGCGGCGGCCAGCGCGCCCGAACCCTTGTTCGACGGCATTTTGGATGCGCTCGACCATTTGCGGGGCGCGGGCTGGCAATTGGGCATTGCGACGGGCAAATCTATGCGCGGGTTGACCCACCTGCTCGACGCGCATGGCATCAGCGATTATTTTGCGACGCTGCAAACCGCCGACATGCACCCCAGCAAACCCGACCCGGCGATGGCGCTCGCCGCGCTCGACCAATGCCTTGTCGAACCGGGGCATGGGGTGATGATCGGGGATACCAGTTTTGACATGGGCTGCGCGCGCGGTGCCGGGATGGCGGCAATTGGCGTCGGTTGGGGATATCATAATGAAGATGCGCTGCGCGCGGCAGGCGCCATGGCGATTGCGGAGGATCCCGCCGACCTGCCCGGCCTTATCAACGATATTTTGTGCCAGAGGATGCAGTCATGACCCCCGATGAACAGGCGCTCGCCAAAAAACGCTTTTTCGTCATCACCGCCATTCGGATCAGCGCGGCCTTTTTAATCGCCTTTGGCATCATCATCGCCTTTGGCAATAATCAATGGCTGGGCCAGGGGGTGCGTGTCCCCGTCGGCCTGGGGATGACGCTGATCGGCCTTGTCGATTATATCGTCATCATCCCCATGCTGGCCCGCCGCTGGCGCAGCGGGCAGGATGGATGAAGCGTTTCTGGCAGCATGTTGCGGTTGCGGATGACGCAGCGGGCTTTGCCATTGCGCTCGACGGGCGGGCAGTGCGCACGCCAAAACGCGCGCCACTGATTCTCCCCAAGCGTGCGTTGGCGGCGGCGATTGCGGCTGAATGGGTGGCGGTTGATGGCGACATTGACCCGCGTGCCATGCCGCTGACCGGGCTTGCCAATGCGGCGATCGACATTATCGCGCCCGATGTTGCGGCATTTGCGGCGACCATCGCGCCCTATGCCACCGCCGACCTGCTTTGCTATCGCGCCGATGATGCCGACCTCGCGCGCGAGCAGGCGCGGTTGTGGAACCCGATTCTCGATTGGGCAGAGCGGCAATTTGCAATCCAATTCAACCTCACCACCGGGGTCATGCCCGCCGACCAGCCGCGCGAAACCGTTGCGCGGCTGACCGATGCGCTGGGCAGTGCGGATGCGTGGGGTTTGGCCGCGCTGTCCCCGCTCACCAGCCTGTCCGGTTCGCTGGTGTCGGCATTCGCGCTCAGCCATGGTGCCTTCGATGCCGAAGCACTGTGGCAGGCGGCGATACTCGACGCGCTGTGGCAGGAGGAACGCTGGGGCAGTGATGCGGAGGCGCTCGCCGCGCGCGCCCATGCCAAGCGCGAATGGGATGCGGCGGCGCAGTTCCTCGACTTTTTCAGCTAAATTCCGGTTTGCGCTTGGCCATTTCGGCGAGCACCGCCTCTTTCTGATTGGCCGAACCGATGATCGCCGCCTGCGCATCGCTTTCGGCCTGCAATATTTCGGCATCGCTGGCATGCATGGTCTGATTGACGAGCGCCTTGGCCGCGCGAATGGCATCCGGATTTTTATTGGCAATCACCCGCGCGAGCGCCAGCGCATCGTCATAGGGGGTTTCGCTCACACGGGTGACAAGACCGAGCGCCGCTGCCTCTGCCCCCGTAACCTCTCTATTCGTATAGATTAATTCGCGCAGCACATCATCGCGCACATGGCCGCGCCACAGTGCCATTCCGGCCACATCGGGCACCAAACCCCAGCGCATTTCCATGATGGCGATGCGCGTTGCCGGGTGGGCAAAGCGAATGTCGGCCGCCGCCATAATCTGGCTGCCCGCGCCAAAAGCAACGCCATGGACGGCGGCGATCACCGGCACCGCCAATTCGCGCCAGCCCCATGCGGCATATTGCGGGTCGTTGGCTATACCGCGCGCGCGCGCGGTCAGGCTCGACCCCGCGCTCGACATGCCGGGCGTGCGTTCGCGCGACAGGCTGGCCAAATCCAGCCCCGCGCAAAAGCCGCGCCCCTCACCGGACAGGACAACCACGCGCAGCTCCGCCGCCCGCTTTAGCTGGTCGATCGCCGCTGCAAGTGCCGCCCACATTTCGGCATCGATGGCGTTCATCTTGTCACTGCGGATCAGGCGGACATCGGCGATGCCGTCGTCCAGCATGTTGATGGAAATACGGTTTTCCATGGTCCTATTCCTTATCCTTTTGCCCAATAGGCATCGCGCAGCAGCCGCTTATATAATTTGCCGGTGTCATGGCGCGGCAATTCGGCCAGAAAATCGATCCGGCGCGGCACCTTTACCCCGGACAATTTGGTGCGCGCAAAAGCGTCGATATCCCCGCGCAGCGCATCACCCGCATCGGCCATGTCGTGCGGCTGGATGACGGCGATCACCTCTTCCCCCATTTCGCCATGCGGGCCGCCAACCACCGCGACATCGGCCACTTTGGGGTGGGTGATAAGGTGGTTTTCAATCTCCTGCGGGTAAATATTCACACCGCCCGATATGATCATAAAGCTCTTGCGGTCGGTCAGGTAGAGGAAGCCATCTTCATCCAGCCAGCCAATATCGCCCAGCGTCGTCCAGCCCCGGCTGTTGCGGCTGGATGCCGTTTTTTCGGGGTCGTCATGATATTCAAAGACATTTTCGCTTTCGAAATAGACCGCGCCCTCGGCCCGCACCGGCAGCTCGCTTTCGCCATCGTCGCCCATGATATGGACGATACCGGTCAGCGCGCGCCCGACGCTCCCCTTGTGCGCCAGCCAGTCGGCACTGGTCGCAAAGGTCATGCCATTCCCCTCCGATCCCGCATAATATTCATACAGCACCGGCCCCCACCAATCGATCATCGCCTGTTTGACCGGGATGGGACAGGGGGCCGCGGCGTGGATGGCGGTGCGCATCGTCGATAAATCATGCCGAACACGTTCCGCTTCGGGCAGTTTCAGCATGCGGACAAAATGGGTCGGCACGAACTGGGCGGCGGTGCAGCGATATTTCTCAACAATGGCGAGTGCGCCCGCCGCATCAAATTTCTGCATCAGAACCACCGTACCGCCCAGCCGGTGGATGGTCATCGACCAGCGCAGCGGTGCGGCATGGTACAGCGGCGCGGGCGACAAATAAATGCTGTCGGGGCCAAGGCCAAAGGCAGCAGCGGACAGCATGACAAGGCTGTTGGGCGCATCAATTGCTGGGTCGGCGGGCAGCGGCACGCGCACCCCCTTGGGCCGGCCGGTCGTCCCGCTCGAATATAGCATGTCCACCCCTGCACGCTCATCATCAATTGGGGTGACCGGCAGATCGGCGATCGCGCCTTCAAGCGTCGGCCAGCCCGATATGTTCCCGCCCGTTGCGAAATGGGGGATTTTGGACTGGAGGGCCAAGGCCGCATCGGCAAGGCTGGCCGAAACGATCAGCAGTTTCGCCCCGCTATTTTCCAAAATATAATCGGTTTCATCCTGCGTCAGGCGCGAAGATATGCACACATATCGCAGCCCCGAACGCTGCGCCCCCCATGTCAGCGCATAATAGCCCACATGATTGTCGAGCATGAAGGCAACCACATCCTCATGCCCCAGACCCTGCCCACGGAAAAAATGGGCGATACGGTTCGACTGGGCGTCGAGCGCGCCATAGCTCAGCACTTCGCCCGTTTCAGCCAGAATGACCGCCGCTTTGTCGGGGTTGGCGCGTGCATGGACGCTGGGGTGCATCTTATCCTCCCGCATTGGGCCCGCGAACGAGCGATTCTCTCCGCATGCAAGGATGCTTGCCGCTTACGTTCACGTCAACTGTCGCGGACCATTTATCATTCAGCAACTAGGGTCAGGACTCATCAGGCATGCGATTAATGGATCCTGACCCAAGTATAAGGGCATCCTTAACCTGTGAACGCTATGGCGAGGGGGTGGAAATCAGTCCTTCGCGCCGCGCGGGACGCAACAAGGTGGGTGCAATTGGCGACACTACAGGGCGACAGGATGCTGCTGGTGGTGGACAGCGACGTGGGGCATGGCCGCTTCGTCGCGGCGCTTGCCGCGCGCGCTGGCTGGCGCACGATGGTCGTCGCCGATGTCGCCGACGCGGTGGCCAGCCTTGGCACGCATGATGGTCTGCTGATCGATGCGGTGTTGCTCGACGGGCATAGCGCGCGCGCATCGCTCGCCAACCTCATCGACACGATGCACCAATGGCGCCCGTCGCTGCCGATCATTTACATGGGTGAAACAGGCCGCCGCGCGGGCGCACTGCATGCGTTGCGCGCGGGTGCGAGCGACATTATCGACCGCCCGTTGACCGCCGAACGGCTGAGTGTCGCGCTCGACAATGCGATATCGCCGAATTTCCCCGCCGAATTGCGTTCGCTGTCGGAAAAATTCCCCGCCGCGCTGCCGATAGAGGAAATCATCGGCTCCACCCCCGCCTTTCGCACCGCGCTCGCCATCGCCGCGAAAATCGCGCGTGCACGGGTCGCGGTGCATATTTCGGGCGAAGCGGGCAGCGGCAAAAGCCTGCTCGCCCATGCCGTCCATGCGGCGGGCAACAGGGGCCGTGCGCCCTTTGTCGAAATGGATTGCGCCCACTTCAGCCAGGCGATGCTCGGCCCGCAATTATTCGGCCATGAACGCGGTGCTTTTGCCGGGGCCTTTGAACGGCGCACCGGCGACATTGCGCGTGCCGATGGCGGCACATTGGTGATCGACCGAATCGAGCGGCTGCCGCTCGACGTGCAGGCCGCGCTCGCGACATTTTTGGAAAATGGCATCGTCACGCCGGTCGGCGGCGGGGCAGCCAGCCATGTCGATGTCCGGCTGATCGCGATGAGCGAGGTGGACCTTGCCGCGCGCGCCGCCGACGGCCTGTTCCGCGAAGATCTGCTGGCCCGCATCGCCATTGCCGAAATCCGCCTGCCCCCCTTGCGCGAACGGCGTGCGGACATTGCGCCGCTCGCCCGTCATTTTGCTGCGCGCATCGCCGCCATGCCCGATATGGACAGTTTGACGCTGTCCCCCGATCTGGTCGATGCGCTGACCGCGTGGCGCTGGTCGGGTAATGTTCGTCAGCTTTTTGATGCCATTTTGCGCGCTGCCTGCACCGCCACCGGCCCGCAATTGCGCCTGAGTGATTTTACCGGCCTGCAAAGCGAACGCGCACGCGAACCCGATTTGCTGCGCCATGCCGCGCCGATGCCGGGTGATGGCATTGGCGTCACCCTCTATCGCCCCGACGGCAATCTGCGCCCGCTGGAGGAAATAGAGGCGGACGTCATCCGCCTTGCCATTGGCCATTATCGCGGGCGGATGAGCGAAGTTGCCCGGCGGCTGGGCATTGGCCGTTCAACATTATACCGCAAACTCAGCGATCTAGGGATTGATACAGCGGCTTAGCCTTCAATTCCGTTGCAATTACAAAATAAATAAAATATGATCTAGAAATGGGTAGCCGATAGGCACTCTGTAATGGCTTGTGGAGCGACAAGAGTCGCCAAGTGTTAGCAATAGCTCTGCCATTGGACGACGATATTCGTTGTTGCACACCGCATCGATTCTAACAATCGTGCGAGCATACTATGACAAAATTAACCATAATTCGAAATGAAAAGCTTATTCAGCAGAATAATCTCTGTTACTATTGCAAACAGCCGATGTGGCGTAGCGCTGCGGCTGATTTCGCTCAAAATCATCAAATATCGTCGAAAAAAGCGCGCTTATTACAAGCAACAGCTGAGCACCTTATTCCCAAATCTGAGGGAGGAAAGGACACGCCAACCAATATTGTGGCCGCCTGCGCCTATTGCAATCAGCACCGACACCGTACCAAAATTCCGCTTACGCCCGATGCGCACCAAAAAAAGGTCAAAAACCGACTGCTGCTTGGAAAATGGCACGGCATTGTCCTGCGCTAGGCTAATTGAATCTTGAAAATGCAGCCAATCAAGCGATTACTGCACTATCGCGCAACCCGCGCCACAGGCGCAGTGCTTGGCGCGTTTCGGCAATGTCATGGACGCGCAGCAACTGCACCCCCTGCGTCGCGGCGAAGAGGTGGAGTGCCACCGACCCGCCAAGCCGCTGATCGACCGCCGCCTCATTGTCGAGCGCGCCGATCATCCGTTTGCGGCTGCCGCCGACCATGATCGGGCAGCCAAATGTGTGAAACAGGGCAATGCCGTTGAGGAGGCGCAGCCCATCCTCCACCCCCTTGCCAAAGCCGATACCGGGGTCGAGGATGATGTTGCCACGCGCCACCCCCGCCGCTGTCACCCGCGCAATTTGCGCGGCAAACCAGTCATAAACATCGAACAAAATGTCACGATATGCCCCGCCAATGGGGGTGAGGTCATGGGGATTGCTGCTCTGACTTGGTGCATGCATCAGCACGACAGGCACATCGGCAACAGCGGCGACCGCCACCGCGCGATCATCATAACCCAATGCCGACACATCGTTAATCATCGCCGCGCCCGCCGCCAGCGCCTGTTCCATCACCATGGCTTTGCGCGTGTCGATGGAGATTGCCGCACCCGTCGCGGCAAGGCGGCGGATGAGTGCATCAACCCGCGCCCATTCATCCCCTTCCCACAATAATGGCGCGCCGGGGCGGGTGGATTCGCCGCCAATGTCGATGATCGCGGCACCTGCACTGTTCATCGCGACCGCCGCAGCAAGCGCGGCATCGACATCGACATGTTTGCCGCCGTCGGAAAAACTGTCGGGGGTTGCGTTTAATATGCCCACAATCTGCGGTTCGCTGAGCCGTATGAGCCGCTCACCCAGCCGCAGCGGCGCACGCACCGCGCCAACCGCCGCCATTTGTGCGCGCGCATTTTCTGCCAGCGCATCGGGCATGGCGCTGAGCCAAGGGTCCACCCCATCCACAACGACAATGGTGTGGCGCGTCGGCCCATCTGCCCCGCGCAGCGACAATTGCCATGCCGAAAACCAGATGAGGCTGTCGGACAGGCGAAAACAGCGCCCGTCCCACTCATGCGGACGGTCAACCGGTGCGGTCGGGCGGCAATAAATGCGCGCATCATCGCCCGCGCGGGACAGATGTTCGATTGTCAGCGGCTCGAACATTTTCCCATCAAGCTTCGTTGGTTAGCAGCCATTGCTGGCGCAGATTATCAATGGGGACGCGCCCTTGCGCCCCATCCACATGCCAGAAAGTCCAACCGTTGCAGCTTGGGGCGTTTTGCAGTGTCGCCCCCAATTTATGGATCGACCCGCAAGCCCCATCATTCTCAAGGCTGCCGTCCGCGCGCACAATCGCGCGCCAGCGCCCCTTTATATCGGACACCATCGTGCCGGGCGGAATCAACCCACCCTCCACCAATGTGCCAAAAGCGACACGCGTTGCCGCGCGCGGTGCCTGCATCGTCTTTAGCGCGCTTTCATCGAGCGGCAGCGCCATGGCGATACGTTCTTCGGCAGCGGCAATATAATCAGCTTCGCGTTCGATACCGATGAAATGACGACCAAGCCGTTTGGCGACCGCGCCGGTGGTGCCGGTGCCGAAAAACGGGTCAAGAATGACATCGCCCGGTGAGGATGCGGCGAGCAATATGCGGTATAGCAGCGCCTCGGGCTTTTGCGTCGGGTGCACCTTTGCCCCGCCCTTTTTCAATCTTTCCTGCCCATTGCAGATGGGGATCAGCCAGTCCGAGCGCATCTGCAATTCATCATTGAGCGTTTTCATCGCGCGATAGTGAAAGGTATAGCGCGCATCCTCCCCCATGCTGGCCCAGATCAGCGTCTCATGCGCGTTGGTAAAGCGCGTGCCCTTGAAATTGGGCATCGGGTTCGCCTTGCGCCAGATGATGTCATTCAAAATCCAATAGCCCTGATCTTGCAGGGCCGCGCCGACGCGGAAAATATTATGGTAACTACCAATCACCCAAATGCTGCCATTGGGTTTCAAAATGCGCCGTGCCTCTGCCAACCAAGCGTGGGTGAAACGGTCATAGGCGGCGAGGCTGTCGAACCTGTCCCAATCATCATCGACGGCATCGACCTGACTGCCATCGGGGCGGAACAAATCCCCCCCCAATTGCAGATTATAGGGCGGGTCGGCAAAAATCATGTCGATGCTGCCAGCGGGCAGGCTAGCCATCTGCGCGATGCAGTCACCCACCAAAATCTGGTCGAGCGGCAGGGTGGCGGGCGGCGATTTTACCGCCGCTTTTGCAGTTACTTTACCGGCGCGCTGTTGCACCGAAATTTTGTCCATAACACCCATTTTGCACCCCTGATCCGGCCCGAATTTCCAGCCTGAATCCTCAACGATTCCGGGTCAAGCCCATGGTAAACAAGAGGTTGCGACAAATGGTTAACAGCATTTTGCAACAAAAGAGAACAGGGCGAGTCCAAACGCCATATCTGGCGTCATGGGGTAAGGTGGGGACTCAAACCCTTGTGGTGTGGCTTTTTGGACTCAATATCAAAGAAAAATGTATCAGAGCACGCTGAACTGGCGGATGGGCGCAAAACTTTGCCGGTGCAGCGCACATGGCCCATGGTTTTTGAGCGCGGCAAGGTGCGCCGCCGTGCCATAGCCTTTGTGCTGTGCAAAACCATATTGCGGGTGCGCCGCATCCGCTGCCAGCATCAGCCGGTCGCGATGTTCCTTGGCCAATATGCTGGCGGCTGAAATCGCCGGTTCGCTGGCATCGCCGCCAACAATCGCGCGCGCCGTCCATGGCCATTTGGGCAGACGGTTACCGTCAACCAACACCATCGTTGGCGTGATGCCCAGCGCAGCGACCGCGCGCGCCATCGCCAACATGGTGGCGTGGAGAATATTGAGCGCGTCAATCTCTGCAACGCTCGCTTCCCCAATCGCAAAGGCGCAGTGCGCAAGGATTTGCGTTTCAAGCTCCGCACGGCGGCGCGGCGATAATTTCTTGCTGTCGGCAAGGCCGGGGATATGGGCATCGCCCAATATCACCGCTGCGGCGACAACCGGCCCAGCCAGCGGGCCGCGACCCGCCTCATCCACGCCAATAATCACAGATACGCAACCATCACAGGCCGGTAACATCAACCAGATGATGCCCCATCGGCCCATGCCCGCTGCCAAAACCGGGTGCCGCCAAAATCGCCCCGCGCACAAAGGCGCGCGCCCGTTCGATGGCCTGCACCATATGCATGCCCTGCCCCAGCCCGGTGGCAATGCCGCTTGCCAATGTACAGCCCGTGCCATGGGTGTGGAGCGTGTCGACCCGCGCATCCTGCCAGCGCGCAACCTCCCCCCATTCCCCGATCAGCCGGTCGGTGAGCATCGCGTCGGTGCCATGCCCCCCCTTGATGAGGAGCGCGCAGCCATGCGCCAAAACCGCTTCCTCCCCGCCCAGCGCCTCCAGCTCCGGCAGATTGGGCGTCGTCAGCCATGCCAAGTCCATCAACCGGCCAAAGGCGGCAATCGTCGGCGCATCGGCCAGCACCGAACCGCTGGTCGCCACCATGACGGGGTCGAACACCACCGGCACCTCTATCCCGCCGATGGCATCTGCCACCGCCTCTGCGGTTGCCGCGCCCCCCAGCATGCCGATTTTTATCGCATCAACGCCTATGTCGCTGACTACGCTTTCAATCTGCGCGCGCACCATATCGGCGGGAATGGGATGCACCGCCTGCACGCCCAGCGTATTTTGCGCGGTAATCGCGGTAATCGCGCTCATCGCAAAACCGCCGAGCATAGTGACGGTTTTAATATCCGCCTGCACCCCCGCGCCGCCGCCCGAATCCGACCCGGCGATGATGAGGATGCGCGACGTCACCCCTTGAACCGTCGCTGGGTAGAGGCAGGGTGCTTGGCCAGATTTTC
>CAUJJQ010000264.1 GCA_963205285.1 Pseudomonadota bacterium
TCCTGCAACAGGGCGGCAGCGGCATTCAAATGTTTCACGCCCAGCGTGCCCGATGCTATCAGCGTAGTAGTGAAGGACAGGGTCATAAAAACTCCGGACGGGAAAATGCCGCGCGTCGCGTGCATCGCAGGGCCGACCGCCAGCGGCAAGAGCGCGCTGGCACTGGCGCTGGCGCGCGCGCTTTGTGCCCAAGGGCAGGCAGCGGCGATTGTCAACGCCGACGCGAGCCAGGTTTATGCCGATATCCCCATTTTGTCCGCCGCCCCGATCATCGCCGAACAGGCCGAAGTGCCCCACCATCTATTTGGCCATGTAGCCGCCTCGGGCAGTATGAGCGCGGCGCAATGGGCGGCAGAGGCACGCGCAATACTTAGCGATTGCGCGGCGCGCGGGGTGGTGGCGATATTGGTTGGCGGCACCGGCCTCTATATTCGCACATTGTTCGACGGGATCAGCGATATGCCGCCCATCGACCCCGCCGTGCGCGCCGCTGTGCGCGCGATGCCGGTCGATGCCGCTTATGCGGCGTTGCAGGCGGCCGATGCGGCTGGCGCAGCCGCGCTCCACCCCCATGACAGCGCACGCATTGCCCGCGCGCTGGAGGTGGTGCGCGCAACCGGGCAGCCGATTGGCGCATGGCGTGCGAAAAAAATGGGCGGCATTGGCGGGACAATCCGGCTTGCCTCCACCATCCTGCTGCCGCCGCGCGACTGGCTGCGCGCACGGATTGCAACGCGGGTGGAGGCGATGTGGCATGGCGGTGCGGTGGCGGAGGTTGCGGCGCTGCTGGCGCGCAAAGCGGCCCCATCTGCAGGCGTCATGCGCGCGATTGGCGTGCCGCAAATCGCGGCATATCTGTCGGACGAATATGACGCAGCGGCGGCAAAGGCGGCAATGATTGCCGCGACGCAGCAATATGCCAAGCGGCAATATACATGGTTCCGAAACCAGTCGCCCAGCGAGTGGGCGCGATTGGAAACGTTACTAAATGACGATGTGATTGCCATAAATGTAATTAAATTACAATCATTGCTATTGACATAATAGAATATAATGCATAGTTCGCCCGACGAAGCCGCATTTTTGCGATAGTGCGCGGGGCTTTTCGCGCAATTTTCAAAGGAAATGGCGGAAATCCTAGCTTTTCCTTGCCGATGGGCAAGCGGGGGGTTAGGCACCCCACACTCGGCGCGACTGACGCGGCGGGCTAATCGATATTGAGAGAAGGAAAAATGGTCACCTCTTTTGCACATGCACAAGCCCATCCTGCCACCGCCGCACGCGCGCCCAAGCATATTCTTGGCACCGCGATTGTGCGCGCTGCGCTATGTGATGATACGCTTGGCACGCTTGCGATTGAGGGCGGTGGGGTGATTAGCGGCGCGTCTGCTGCGGCGGGCGCGGGGGCAGTGGATGCGGCACGCGGCGAAATGTCAGGTGCGGAAATCATCCTCCAGGCATTGCTCGACCTCGGCGTCGATACCATCTTTGGCTACCCCGGCGGCGCTGTGCTGCCCATTTACGATGCCTTGTTCAACCACCCGCAAATCCGCCATGTGCTTGTCCGGCACGAACAGGCGGCAACCCACGCGGCAGAGGGCTATGCCCGCTCGACGGGTAAGCCGGGGGTCGTGCTCGTCACCTCTGGCCCCGGTGCGACCAACGCGGTTACCGGCATCACTGATGCCTTGATGGATTCGATCCCCATGATCGTCCTGTCGGGGCAGGTTGCCACCCATTTGATCGGCACCGACGCCTTTCAGGAATGTGACACCATCGGCATCACCCGCCATTGCACCAAGCATAATTTTCTGGTGCTGGACCCCAGCCGGCTCGGTCCCGTGGTGCATGAGGCGTTTCATATCGCCACCCACGGCCGGCCCGGCCCGGTGCTGATCGACATTCCCAAGGATGTGCAGGTGGCGACGGGCGAGTATATCGTCCCCGAAACCATCGCGCACCAAAGTTATCGCCCGCAGGTGACGCCCGACGCCGACGCGCTGGTGACGGCGGCGCAGATGATAGCGTCGGCCCGCCAGCCAATTTTTTATACCGGCGGCGGGGTCATCAACGCAGGGTCGGCGGCGAGCGCGGCGCTGCGCCACCTTGTTGAATTGACCGGCGCGCCGGTTACATCGACCTTGATGGGGTTGGGCGCATTTCCGGCGAGCGATGACAAATGGCTCGGCATGTTGGGTATGCACGGCACTTATGAGGCCAATTATGCGATGAACCGGGCCGACCTCATCATCGCGGTGGGCGCGCGCTTTGACGACCGGGTGACCGGGCGGCTCGACGCCTTTGCCCCCGATGCCAAGAAAATCCATATCGATATCGACCGGTCGAGCATCAATAAAAGTGTGCCCGTCGATCTGGCGATTGTCGGCGATGCTACCGCCGCGCTCACTGGGATTATCGCGGCGTGGGAAGCTGAGGGGTTGCACGCCCAGCCACTCGACGAATGGTGGCGACGAATAGAGGGGTGGCGTTCGGTCCAATGCCTCGACTTTGTGCAGGATGATGCGGCGGATGCTGAAATCATGCCGCAAACCGCGATCCGCAGCCTCTATGCCGCGACGCGCGGGCGCAACCCGATCATCACGACAGAGGTTGGCCAGCACCAAATGTGGGCGGCGCAGCATTTCGGTTTTGATGACCCCAATCGCTGGCTGACCAGCGGCGGGCTGGGGACGATGGGATATGGCTTTCCCGCCGCCGTCGGCGCGCAATTCGCGCATCCCGATGACCTCGTCATCTGTATCGCGGGGGAAGCCAGCGTGCAGATGAATATTCAGGAAATGGCGACGGCGGCGCAATATCGCCTGCCGGTCAAGCTGTTCATCCTCAACAATGAATGGATGGGGATGGTGCGCCAATGGCAGGAACTGACCTATGAAAGCCGCTATTCGAACAGCTATTCGTCGAGCCTGCCCGACTTTGTGAAGCTGGCGGACGCTTATGGCTGGACGGGCATTCGTATCGATGCGTTGGGCGAACTCGATGCTGCCGTGCAACGGATGATTGAAACGCCGGGGCCGGTGATCGTCGATTGTCGGGTGGTAAAGGCCGCCAATTGTTTCCCGATGATCCCTTCAGGGGCCAGCCATGTTGATATGATCCTGGGCAGCAGCGATGTCAGCGGCACGATGGATGATGAAGCAAAGGCGCTTGTCTGATGAAAATCAAAACCAGCAGTGCGGAGCGCCACGTCCTTGCCGTCACCGTCGATAATGAAGCGGGGATATTGTCCAAAATCACCGGGCTGTTTTCGGCGCGCGGTTACAATATCGAATCACTGACCGTCGCCGACATCAGCGCCGACCATGCCCTGTCGCGGATTACCATCGTCACGCTCGGCCCGCCGAGCGTGATCGACCAGATTATCGCGCAGCTCGACCGGCTCGTGCCTGTGCACAGTGTCGTCGATCTGACCGACAATATGCACCATGTCGAGCGGGAGATTGCGCTCATCAAGGTCGCGGGTACGGGCGATAAACGGATTGAGGCATTGCGCCTTGCCGATGTTTTTCGCGCCAAGGTGGTCGACACGACGCTGTCGAGCTTTGTTTTTGAAATCACCGGGGCGAGCGAAAAGGTCGACCGGTTCATCGCGCTGATGCGCGAATGCGGTCTTATCGATGTGGCGCGAACCGGGGTGGTGGCCATGGCGCGTGGTAACTGACGTCGCGCCGCCAAAACGCCTTTAATCATTCAAATAGTTAGGGAAAATCATGCAAGTATATTATGACAAGGACGTCGATCAGGCGCTGGTAAAGTCCAAAAAAGTCGCCATCGTTGGCTATGGCAGCCAGGGGCATGCCCATGCGCAGAATCTGCGCGATAGCGGCGTGGCCGAGGTCGCGGTTGCGCTGCGCCCCGGCAGTGCCACCGCGAAAAAGGCCGAAGCCGCCGGTTTCAAAGTCATGTCCAATGCCGAAGCCGCCGCTTGGGCCGATGTTGTCATGATGCTGGCACCCGATGAGCATCAGGCTGCCATTTATGCCGATGATCTGGCCGCAAACATGCAACCCGGCGCGGCGCTCGCCTTTGCGCACGGGCTCAACGTCCATTTCGCGCTGATTGAGGCGCGCGGCGACATCGACGTTTTCATGGTCGCGCCCAAGGGGCCGGGGCATACGGTGCGCAGCGAATATCAGCGCGGCGGCGGCGTCCCCTGCCTGATGGCGGTGGCGCAGGAAGCGGTTGACAGCAATGGCCGCGCGCTATCGGGCAATGGCTATGCCAAGGCGTTGGCGCTTTCTTATGCCTCTGCCGTTGGTGGCGGGCGCAGCGGCGTTATCGAAACAACGTTCCGCGAAGAATGTGAAACCGATTTGTTCGGCGAACAGGCGGTGCTGTGCGGCGGGCTGACCCATTTGATTCAAGCCGGGTTCGAAACGCTGGTGGAGGCGGGATATGCGCCCGAAATGGCCTATTTCGAATGCCTGCACGAGGTGAAGTTGATCGTCGATCTGATGTATGAAGGCGGCATCGCCAACATGCGTTATTCGATTTCGAATACCGCCGAATATGGTGACATCATCACCGGCCCGCGCATCATCACCCCCGAAACCAAGGCGGAAATGAAGCGGGTGCTGGCCGATATTCAGGCCGGGCGTTTCGTCAAAAACTTCGTGCTCGACAATCGCGCCGGGCAGCCGGAACTCAAGGCCGCGCGTAAGCTCGCCGCCGCCCACCCGATCGAACAGGTGGGCAGCAAATTGCGCGCGATGATGCCGTGGATTGGCAAGAATAAGCTGGTCGATAAGGCGGTTAACTAATGGAGCAGGGGCACATAGACCCCTCCACTACCGCTTCGGTGCCGCTCATGCTATGGCCATTCCCCTAACAATAACAAAGGAGTACAACCGATGCGCCATTCGATAATTTGCACCCTGCCCATCGCATTGCTGCTTGTCGGCTGTGGGCAGGGGGACGGCACCGCACCCCAAGCAACCGCGCCAAACACCCCTGCCGCCGCCGCGACGGGTGCGCCTGCGCCCATTCAAGGGTTGGATGCCTTTGTCGGCCAGCATCCGCAGCAAAGTGGCTTGTTTGACCGCAGTCCAATTGCCGCACCCTTGACGCAATTGCTCGGTGATAAAATGGCGCTGCTCAGGGCCAATAGTGATGTTGCGGCCCCCCTGACGCGCGCGGACGGCGTGCTCTATACCAGCGGCAACCGTGTGCATGCCGGGGGCAGCGATGCCTTTTATCTGCTCATTGACCCGGCGAATGGCGCGATGGAAGTCGCCCTGTGGCAGAATGGGCGGCTGGAAACATTGAAGACGCCGAACGCAAATATCACCAAGCCAGCGGATGTGCGCACGATGATTGCCAATATGGGCGGGTGATGGGTTGCCGCCCGGAGCGGCCGTTATTGTGCGCAGGCAGGGGCCAGATGGAGCGCCATCCTAGGCTCCTGCCTTCGCAGAGCACCAATTGCCATCCCCGTCCAAACGGGGATCCAGTGAAAGGGAAATGCCCACCCCCGCTCCCCTCCCGCAAGCGGGAGGGGAGCAATGGTAAAAAAGCCGGCCAACCCCTCCACCACCAATGCGCGGCGGCCCCCTCCCCGACAAGAGGGGGCAAGCGATCGCCGTCTATTCGACGATGCGCCAGGCCGATTCGGTGCAGACGTTGAAATTGCGCCGCACGGTTTCGGTGCCGTCGCTAAATTCGGCCTTGAGGTCGAAATTGCACATGCAACTGCCGTCATCCCAATTAACGTCGATGCGTTCACCCGCGCTTAAAACGCGGCTCCCCAGCACATCTTCTTCCCAGCTTGTCCGGTTCACATTGGAACCGAACAGGCGGTATAGCGTGGTTTGGGTATCGTTGATCACCATCACATGGCGGTTACGCCCGTCCGAACATTGGCCGCCCGATGATGCGGCAGGGCCGCTCTTATTATCGGTAACCCCACCGCTGTTGACCGCGACTGCCGGAGCGGTGTTTGCTGCATTGCCATCAGCCGGCGCTGCGCCCTTTCCACCTGCACCCTCGGCCGTGGTGGCAGCGGCCGGTGCCGCAGCATCCGCTGTTGCCCCATCGGCGCTTGTTTCGCTAACCACGCGGGCTGCAGGCGCTTCACCCTGATTGTCGCGGGCAAAGGGGTTGCACCCCGCCAGCGCCAAACCCATCGCCAGCGTCACAGGTGCCGCCAGCAAAATCTTTATCTTACGCATAAAACCTCCACCCCCTTAGAATAAGGATATTTCGTGCGACCTTTTATCCACGCATAATCTATGCGACGTCCATGCGCAATTGCGCTAAATCAATCATGCGGCACAGATTTATCCTTGCCAAGCGGGCTATATTACCCCTAGGCGCATGAACATGATCGGCAAAATGGCCCTGACGCTTCGACTTACACGCCCTTGGGCGTGAGCGATGGTCTTTGCCCCTGACGGTCAAGGCCATGCCGACCGCCCAAGGGTGTTTCCTGATAAAATTGGCGCTTCGCCAAAATCTCCAAACATTCGTCCAAGGCCGATATTCCCATGCCCATGTTGAGCGACCCCGCGCAAAAATACCGCCCCTTTGCCCCTGTAAACCTGCCCGACCGTATCTGGCCATCGCGCCAGATTACGTCCGCACCGCGCTGGCTTTCGACCGATTTGCGCGACGGCAATCAGGCGCTGATCGACCCGATGAATGCTGATAAAAAGCAGCGTTTTTTCGATTTGCTGGTCAGCATCGGCCTGAAAGAAATAGAGGTGGGGTTTCCCGCATCGGGCGCGACCGATTTTGACTTTATCGCCGGATTGGTGAGAGGCGGGCATATTCCCGACAATGTGATGGTGCAGGTGTTGACGCAGGCCCGCGCCGATTTGATTGCGACGAGTTTTGACAGTCTGGCCGGCGCGAAACAGGCAATTGTCCATGTATATAATGCGCTGGCGCCTGCATGGCGGCGAATTGTGTTTCAGATGGAACCAGCCGAGGTAAAGGAAATCGCGGTGTCGGCGGCCAAAATGCTGCGCGACAATGCGGCGCGACTGCCCGACACCGACTGGCATTTCCAATATTCGCCCGAATGTTTTTCATCGAGCGAACTCGACCTGTCGCTGGAGGTTTGTAGCGCGGTGATGGATGTGCTGTGCCCGACGCCAGAAAAGCCGATTATTTTCAATCTGCCCGCAACGGTGGAGGCGTCGACCCCCAATATCTATGCCGACCAGATTGAATATTTTTGCCGCAACATCCCCCGGCGCGACGCGGTGGTGGTGTCGCTCCACACCCATAATGATCGCGGCACGGGCGTTGCAGCGGCAGAATTGGGGATGCTCGCCGGGGCCGACCGCGTCGAAGGATGCTTGTTCGGCAATGGGGAGCGGACGGGGAACAGTTGCCTCGTCACCATCGCGCTCAACCTCTATAGTCAGGGGGTGGCACCGAAGCTCGATTTTTCGGACATCGACGCGATCATCGAAACGGTCGAATATTGTAACCAACTGCCGGTCCATCCGCGCCACCCATATGGCGGGGAATTGGTCTATACCGCCTTTTCCGGCAGCCATCAGGACGCGATTAAAAAGGGCTTTGCCGCGCAGGACGCGCGCAATGATGACATTTGGGAAGTCCCCTATCTGCCGATTGACCCTGCTGATCTGGGGCGTAGTTATGAAGCCGTCATCCGCGTCAATTCGCAATCGGGCAAGGGTGGCATCGCCTGGGTACTCGACAAGGATTATGGGCTGAAACTGCCCAAGCGGATGCAGGCCGCAATCGCCCCGCATGTCCAATCGCTGGCCGATCAAACGGGGCGCGAAATGACCAGCGCCGACATTATGGCGGTGTTCGATGCGACCTATTTGGCTGAGGATGGGCGGCGGCTGCGCCTGCTTGATTGGGCCGAAAGCCACGCTGGGGCGGACCGGATTTTCATCGGCACATTGTCGATTGATGGGCGCGAAGTGCGCCTGTCTGGTCGCGGCAAGGGACTGATGTCGAGCGTTATTGCCGCATTGTCCGACGCCGGTGGGCCGGTGATGGAAATCCTCGATTATAGCGAACATGCGATGGGGCAGGGCACAGATGTGCGCGCCGCGGCCTATGTCGAATGTCGCTTGGCCGATGGGCGGATCGTTTTTGGCGCAGGCGTCGATGAAGATGTTGCAACTGCCAGCGTGCGGGCCATCTTGTCCGCCGCCAATGGGGCGTGAAAGGGGTAGTAATTCCCTTACGCGCGACGGCGAAACAGGCGCTCAGCGCGCTAGCGCGAAACAGGCATTCGGGCGGATGGCGGCGCAGGCCACTTCGGCGTCGGCGCGGCTGGCATAGGGGCCGGCCTGTAACCGC
>CAUJJQ010000265.1 GCA_963205285.1 Pseudomonadota bacterium
CGCCAGATGTTGGAGGAACCGTTGGTGGCAGGCGCACAGCGCGCCGGTCGCGCGATAGAGGGCGCGTTGCTGCGCGCGGTGCGTTCGGGCAAATTCGGCTTTGACGATCTGAAACGGGTCGCTTTGTCCGCCATGGCCGACATCGCCAATGCCGCCCTGCGCGCGGCTTTGCCCGGCGGGGTAGGCGGCGTAAGCGGTGCGGGCGGGCTTAGCGGATTGCTCGGCAATATATTGGGCGCAGCCTTTGGGTTTCCCGGTTTGGGCGGTCTGCCGGGACGGGCGAGCGGCGGGCCGGTCGCACCCGGCCAAGCCTATCTGGTCGGCGAACGCGGGCCGGAAATATTCGTGCCGACGATGGCGGGCCGGGTCGATGCGGGCGGGGGCACGCGCGACATTCGCATCACCGTCAACGTCGCGGGCGGCGGGGCGGATGCACCGCGCATGGCCGCAAGCGGGCGGCAGATTGCACGCGCGGTGCGCCGCGCGGTTGAGCAGGCGGGCTGAGCCATGGCTTGGAACTTTACAAGCCCGCTGGCCGACTGTGATGAGGTGCGCGAACGGGCCAGCATCCACCGTTTTGACCCCCGGTTTTGGAGCGTCGATTTCCCGCGCCCGATGCTCGCCGCGCTGGTGGCGGACGGGGCGGACAGCCTGCGCGTCGATGTCGCCTTTACGGGCCGTGACAATCTGGCCGGCATCATCTGGGAATCGCACGACCGGCATGACCACCCGCTGGTCGCCTATGCAACGCGGCGCGATTATCGGCGCACGACATTGGCGTTTCGCTGGGTGTCGGCGGGGGTAAAGCCGCTCGACGCCGTCCACGGCCCGACGCTGACGATTGAGGGGCGCGATGCAGATGGTGCGCCGCGCAGCTGGTTCGTCCGGCTTTGGAATTATGCGGTGGGCGGCACAGAGGATGCGCAAATCACGCTCAACTTTGGTGATTTGCGCGAAGGTTTTGCGCCGGGCGGCGCGCCGGTTTTCACCGGCGATGTGGACCGGTTGTTCCTATCACTCGTCCCGCCCGATTTTGATGGCGTGGGAACCAGTCCCTATGGCGCGATGGTCGATGCGTGGGTGGAATGGCACGATATCGCCTGCACCGGTTCGGGCAGCGTCCTGCCCTGCGGCGATGCAGTATTGCCTGCGCACAGCCTCTCCATCGCGACGGCCTATGACGACAGCTATCATCTCAGCCCGCAGCGTTTGGTGCGGATGGTGGAGCATCTGGGCTATGCGCCCCCCATCCTCCATTATGTGGGGATGAGCCATTTTCCCCGGCTCGACCATGTTGGCGGTGCATGGCGTGCGAGTGTGACCGGCGGGGCGTTGGCGACCCCGGCATTGGCATGGCACACCAGCTTTGCGCGCGAATTGGCAGCGCGCGACTGGCCGGTTATATTCTCTCTATCCTTTGAATTATTTGCCGAATTTTGTCCTGCCGATTGGGCGCAGCGCGACGCATCGGGCGGCATGGCGCTGACCGGATGGGTGCCGCCATCAACGCTCCTGTCGCCGGCCAATGGCGCAGCGATGGGATATTTGGCGCATGTGCTGCGCGCGCTGGTGGCGGTGCAGGTGACGACGGGCCTGCCGGTCAAAATCCAGCTTGGCGAACCATGGTGGTGGGTCAATCCGGGGCGGCAATTATGCGCATATGATGGTGCGACCAATGCTGCGCTGGGCGGTGCCAGCGTGCCGATTGCCGATCTGGCTGGGGTGCAGGGTGCGGGCGCGTGCGCCATGCTCGATGCGCTGGGCGGGTTTTTGGCGGTGGCGAGCGCGGCGCTGATGGCCGCAGTGCGCGATGAAGCATCGGTGCGGGGCGGCGGGGCGGCGCAGACTCACATCCTCCTCTACCTCCCCACGATATTGGACGATGCGATGCCCGATTTGCGGCGGGCCAACCTGCCCCCCGCATGGGCGGCACCGGCCTTTGATGTGTTGCAGACCGAAGATTATGACTGGGTGACGGCGGGGCAAATGGGCCGATCAGCGGCGGGGCGCGCCGCCGTCATGGCGCTCGGCTATCCGCCATCATCGCGCCACCACCTTGTCGGTTTTGTGCGCGATGCAGCCGACAAAATGCAATGGCGCGACATTGCCGACGCCGCAGCATGGAGCCGCGCACACGGCGATGCCGCAACCTTTGTCTGGGCGCTGCCGCAGGTTGCGCGCGATGGTTTTACCTTTTTTGAAACAGAGGGGGAGGGGGCGATGCAAGCCTTTGCCGACACGGATTTTCCAATCGCTATAGGCCGCGAAGCGAGCGTCGAGCCGCAATTTTCAACCTCCATTGTCACCAGCCAATCGGGCTTTGAACAGCGGATCGCCGATTGGGATGGGGCGCTCCTGCGCTTTGATGCAGGCGCTGGGCTGCGTAGTGAGGGCGATGTTACAGCGCTGCTCGATTTCTATCGCGCGCGGCGCGGCCCGGCGGTCGGCTTTCGTTTTCGCGACCCCTTTGACTTTGCCAGCGGGGCAGGTGGCAGCGTTGGCATGGCCGACCAGATTTTGGGAACGGGCGACGGCGTGACCAGCGATTTTCCGTTGCGCAAAGCATATGGCAGCGGCGCAGATATGGCGTGGCGGCGGATAACCCGCCCCGTGGCGGGCAGTATCCTGCTCAGCGGGGATGGGGTTGCAATATTGGGCGGCTGGACGCTGGCAGCAGGCGGCGTGATCCGCTTCATCCAGCCACCAGCGGCGGGGGTTCAATTGTGCGCCGGTTTCCTGTTCGACGTGCCGGTACGTTTTGCGGAGGATGGCCTGTCGGTGTCGCGCGCGACTTTTTTGGCGGGCGAGTTGGCCGCCGTGCCGCTGGTCGAAGTGCGCGAGGTATGAGCGCGCCCGACTGGCTGACCGCGCCGCTGGTCACCCTTGCTTATTGCTGGCGGATTGAACGGCGCGACGGGCGGGTGCTGGGTTTCACCACCCATGATGCCGGGCTGTGGGTGGCGGACGAATATTATGCGAGCGCGCCGGGGATCCGCCCATCGGCGATCGAACAGGCGCTGGGGCGGGCGGGCGATTCGCTGTCGATCAGCGGGGCGATTGCCGATGCGAGCTTGCGGGAAGCGGATTTGGCAAGCGGGCGGTTTGACGGGGCGTCGGTGGCGCTGTTCATCATCGACTGGTCGGCAACAGAACCTGTTGCCATACCCATTTCGCGCGGGATTTTGGGCGCGGTGGCGCGCAGCGGCGGCGGCTTTGGCGCGGAAATTGACGCCGCTGACCCGTTGCTGGAGGCTGATTTTGTGCCGGTAACCGCCCCGGCCTGCCGCGCGGAACTGGGCGATACTGCATGCCGGGTGGCGATGGCCGGGCGGCGCGCGCGGGCCAAAGTGGTGGCGGTTTCGGAGCGGCAAATGACGCTCGACACCCATTTTCCCGACGGGATTTTTGCCTTTGGTCAGATGCGCTGGCTGTCGGGGCGGCTGCGCGGGCTGGGGCAGCCGATATTGGCGCAGACGGGTGCGATGTTGGTGTTGGCGCGTGCGGCGGTTCCCGCCGATGCGCTGGGCTGGCAGGTCGAACTGGTCGAAGGGTGCGACAAAAGCGCGGCAACCTGCGCGACCCGATTTGCCAATATCGCCAATTTTCGTGGGGAACCCCATTTGCCGGGGTTGGATTTGCTCACCCGGTTCGGCGGATGAACGCCGCGTCGGGCGCGGCATTGGTTGCCGCCGCGCGCGCATTGGTCGGCACGCCATTTCGCCTGCACGGGCGCGATGCAGCGCATGGGTTGGATTGTGTCGGGTTGGTGCGCGCGGCGCTCCACGCGGTGGGACATAAATTACCCGTTGATGATGCGCGATACCCCATACGTGGCTGGAGCCGCGACAGGGCCGAAGCGATGCTCAACCGGGCGGGGTTGATGGCGGTCACCGGCCCAGCGGCAGCGGGCGATATTTTGCTTGGCGCGGCCCCCAACGGCCAATTGCACCTGATGATCGCGACGGATGGCGGCTGCATCCACGCGCATCTGGGGCTTGGCCGGGTGGTCGAACAACCCGGCGCTGCCCCCATGCCGGTTGTGTCACGCTGGCGGATCAAAAAATAACGGGAGGATTTATGGCAACGCTGATTCTGACTAGCATCGGCACCGCCATCGGCGGGCCGTTGGGCGGCGCGCTCGGCGCGCTGATCGGCCAGTCGGTCGATGGCGCGATTTTCGCACCCAAGGGCCGCGAAGGCCCGCGCCTTAGCGATTTGCGCGTCCAAACGTCGAGCTATGGCACCGCGATTCCGCGTGTTTTGGGGCGGATGCGGGTGGCCGGATCGGTCATCTGGGCGACCGATTTTATCGAACATCGCAACCGTTCGGGCGGCAAGGGGCGGCCCAAGGTGACGACATACAGCTATTCCGTGTCGCTGGCGGTCGCGCTGTCATCACGCGCCATATTGTCAGTCGGGCGCATCTGGGCGGAGGGGAATTTGTTGCGCGGGGCCGATGGCAGTTTCAAATCACCCGCAACGATGCGCGTCCATTTGGGTGATGCCGACCAGGCTGCCGACCCGTTGATCGTCGCGGCGGAGGGGGCGGAAAATGCACCAGCCTATCGCGGGCTATCCTATGTCGTCATCGAAGATTTGGACCTTGCCCCCTTTGGCAACCGCATCCCCGCGCTCAGTTTTGAGGTGACGGCGGATGCAGCGCCGCTGACGCTGAGCGATATTGCAGGCGATGCGCTGGGTGTGATGGCGGGCGTTGATGTGACGGGTGACGCTGCCCCCGCCTTTACCGGCTGGCTGCACGAAGCGCCGACACGCGGCGGTGCGCTTGACACCATTGATGCCATCGCGTCATTTTACCGCGATGGGGCGGGCGCGTGGGTTTCGCGCGGTAACGCCGCACCGTCCCCCCTGGGCGAGCCGGCGCTGGGACCGAACCGCCGCGCCAGCACGTCGCGCGCCGCACCGGGGCAATTGCCCCAAGCGGTTGAGATTTTATGCCATGACCCGGCGCGCGATTTTCAATCACAATTGCAATCGGCGCGGGTGGCAGGGGGCGGGGGCGCGCGCCAACGCATCAACCTGCCCGCCGCGATGGATGCTGCGGTGGCACTGGCACTGGGGCAGGGGCTGGCCGAACGTGCCGCCTTGCAACGCGACATGCTGGTCTGGCCGATGGGGCCAGCCGCGCTGGCCCTGCCGCCCGGAACGCCGGTGACGCTGGCTGACGGACGCATCCTTCGCGTGTTGCGGCGGCGGATTGATGGCGATGGCGTTGAACTGGAACTGGATGATGCACCGGACGCTGTGTGGATGGGCGGCGATATGGCGGTAGGCGGGGGGCGTTACCTCCCCACCCCCGATTTGCGCGCCGGGGTGACCAGCGCCATTTTGTTCGACGTGCCGCGCGCGGATGTGGGCGGGTTGAACGGCGGGCTGTGGATGGCCACCAATGGCAGCGGGCAGGGCTGGCGCGGGGCGGCGCTGTCGATAGCCCCTGTGGCGGGCGCGGCGATGACCGATGTCGAACCTGTCCATGCAGATGCAATCATGGGGACGGTGGCGGCGATGACCAGCCCAGCCCAATCCGCGATGTTCGACCGCAATGGCTATATCGACGTCCAATTGCTGCGCGCGGACATGCAATTGACCAATGCCGACGACCGCGCGCTGCTCGATGGTGCGAATCTGTGCCTGATCAGTGGGGGCGAAGTGCTGCAATTTGGCCATGCCGCACCCTTGGGCGGGGGGCTATGGCGGCTCAGTCATTTGCTGCGCGGTCGGCTGGGCAGTGCGGATGCGATGGCCGCAAGCGCGACGGGCGGCGGTTTTGCCTTGTTCGACGCAGCCACCCTCACCCACCTCCCCGATGCCATCGGGTTAAGCGCGCTCGCAGTTGGTGGACATATTGACGTGCAGGGAATGGGGGATGCAGCGCCCGTCACCGTCGCAATCGAACGGGTTGGCCGTGGTTTACGCCCGCTTTCCCCCGTCCATGGCCGTTGTGCATGGCAGGCGGACGGTTCGCTCACCATCCATTGGCAGCGGCGCAGCCGCGCCGGTTTCGGCTGGGATCAGGCGAGCGACGTGCCGATGGATGAACCCGCCTTGCGCTTTGTCGTGGCGATGCGGGCGGGCGCGATGGCGGACGAATCGCTGGTGGAGGGGACGGAAATGTCAATCGATGCTGCCAGCGTCGCCAGCTGGCGCGCGGCCGGTGCGCCCTGGACCGTGCGCATCCGTCAACGCGGCGATGCGGGCGATTCGTTCGACCTTGTCCTCCCCATCCAAGATTGAACCAATGACGGAGCTTTTTATGACCGAAAATGCCCTTAGTGCGCGATTTTCTCTGCCCTTGCTCGTTGCCGGACAGGCGCAAAAAGAAGTGACATGGAATGAAAGTCTGGCGCTGATTGACGCGTTAATTGCCATGCGGGTCGAATCACTTGGCGATAATACACCCCCTGCCGTGCCCGTGCCGGGGCAATGCTGGATCGTCGGCGATTCGCCAATTGGCGTATGGACAGGGGCGGCGGGCAAGGCCGCCATCGCCACCGTAGGCGGCTGGCGATTCGTCCCAATGCCTTTATTTTCTGCGGCTTGCACCGGATCGAACGGGCAGGTCTGGCGCAAATTGCCCAGCGGCTGGAGCGCGCTTTCGGTTCCGGCACCACCCAGCGGCGGCGCAACGGTCGATTTGGAATGCCGCGCGGCGCTGGCGGCGGTATTGACCTTGTTGGGCAAGGCGGGTTTTGCGCCATAACCAGTAGCTGCAAAATAGTGTTGCTTTGTCGCAACAACGGGCAATTGGCGGGTTGCGCGCGCCAATGACTATCGGTAAAGCCTTCCCCCGAGCGTGAGATCGTTCAGCAATTAAGGGGAATACACATGAGGAAGCTTGCCGTTGCTATGGCACTGGCCTCCACTGCCCTGGCATCGCCCGCCCTGGCGCGTGACGACGCCTGGTATGTGGGCGTT
>CAUJJQ010000266.1 GCA_963205285.1 Pseudomonadota bacterium
CGATGTCATTAAAGCCGAGCCACTAACGAAGTGGCAGGCAAAACTCAAGAGCGGGTGAGTGCATCAATCGCTCCCTGCAAAATATAGGCAGCCGCCGCATTGTCGATGCGCGTCGCGCGCTTGGCGCGGCTGACATCGGCAGCGACCATCGCCCGTTCGACCGCGACGGTGGACCAGCGTTCGTCCCACAACAGGCTTGGCAGCGCCAAATCGGCCAGATTGCGTGCAAAGGCGCGTACCGATTGGGTGCGCGGGCTGTCGCTACCGTCCATGCTGCGTGGTAAGCCAATGACCAACCCTGCCACATGCTCAGCGGCGATCAGCCCGCTGATAGCTGCCTTGTCCGCCGTAAAGCGGGTGCGTTCGATTAAAGTCGCGGGCGTCGCAAAACTCCACCCCGCATCGCACAAAGCGGTGCCGATGGTGCGGGTGCCAACGTCTAGCCCCAACAGCCGCCCACCATATGGCAGCATCGCAGCAAAGGCGGCCACATCCTCCATCTACGGCCCCCCCCACCTATCGCGCTGTAAAGGCCGCCAGCCGTCGGCGAGCGTCTTCGCGGATATTGCGCCAGAACAGGCTGTAATCATACACATGATAATTATTGCCCGGCAGGACAAAGCCGCCCAAATCAGGCCCTGTGCCAATCAGCAGCAGGCCGCGACCACCGCTTGCGGGATCATCGCAGCGCGCGCCAACCGCACCGGGGAATAATTGGCCGTCGCGCAGATCCTGGTCCTGTTTGATGGTGCCCAAATTGGAGCTTTGGGGGGCAGCACCATCCAAAACACCGCTGATCGGGTTGACGCACAACATACGGCTGCCGGTGCGCGGTGCGCCGTCAAAGCCAGTCGTTGCGTCGTAAACATCGGTTAGCTGGTGGTAATCGGCAGGTTCGGCAAAGCTCTGCCACGCCAGTATGCACCCGGCGTCTTCTGCTCTGGCGCAGGCGGGCAGCCCCATCAGCGGCAGGTCATGCGCCACCGATACCGGCCAGCCGACGATATAGGCGGCGGCGATGCGCTGTGCGACGGGCTTGCCCGCGATTTCAAATCGTAACAGGCGGGTCAGGTGCAACGCGCCCTGACTGTGCCCAGCTAGGATGATGGGCCGGTCGGGGCCGACATCTGCCAGAAATTGCCGCCATGCGACGACGACATCGGCATATGCGGCGGTCAGAGCATTATTAGCGGTCGCGGTGTCACGGGTCAGAAAAGCGCCAAGCGCAGCCTGCCGATAATGGGGTGCCCAGACATCACCGACGCCCGAAAATACGCTGGCTTGCCCGCGTGCAAAGGTGGCGGCGAGTGCGTTCGCCTCTGCATCGTCAAAGGTGGCGTTCCAATGCGCCCGGCTGGTGAGGCTGGTCGGGTGGACATAAAAAATCGCGGCATTCCCCTTTGCATCTGCATCGGCAAAGCGGGCCGGCTGTTGTCTATCAGCCGTTTCGGCCAACCGCGGCATCCACAAGGAGGGATTATTTTCCATCTTGCTCGGCCTGGCGATCCACATACTGTCGTTGGCCCAGGTCAACGGCGGTGCGGCTGGCGGGCGCGCAAATTCCTCGGTCGGGACAAAGGCGGCGCGCATGAACCAGTCGGGGTAGAGTCGCCAAGCGACCGCAACGCCGATGGCCAGCACAATGACCAATGCGCAGAGATAAAGGAATATGCGCACAGCGCTGAAACGGCGGCGCGGGGGCTGGTTGACAATGTTTTCGCTCATATCGGCGGAATATCGCGACCGGGCACGCCATGCAATCACCACTTAGGCGATGGTGACGCTTGAAGCGGCGCGCACGCCCTGCTAGCGCCGCGCCTTCCAACAAATTTCGTTCCGCGCGCCAACTAGGGGTTTTCGCCATGTCCGTCGACAATGCCACCGTCAGCAAAATTGCCAAACTGGCGCGGATTGCGATGGATGAAGGGGAAGTGGCGGCGCTCGTCCCTGAACTTAACAATATCCTCGCCTGGGTTGATCAATTGGCAGAGGTCGATGTGACGGGCGTTGAACCCATGACGGCCGTCATCCCCAATAAGATGGTGCTGCGCGCCGATGTGGTGGATGCGGACCCGTTGACCGGCGGCAATCGCCGCGATGACATTTTGTCCAATGCGCCCGCGCCGCAACATGGCTTTTTCGGCGTCCCAAAGGTGATCGAATGATGGCATATCATTCGATCATCCCCGGCAGCGGCGAAGCCGCGTGCGTCCCGGGATCCAGAACGAAGGGGCTGGCACATCATATAATCACCATGCGCGGATTGTCAGGCGAAGCCGCGACGCCCGTCGGGAAGAAGTAAGCGAATATGACGTTATTAACCGAACTAACCGTCGCTGGTATCCGCGATGGGCACCGCGCCGGGGATTTTACGGCGGTGGAAGTGGCAGAAGCGTTCAGTGCGTCGGTTGCCGGTGCCCGCGCGCTCAACGCCTTCATCCTCGAAACACCCGACCATGCGCTGGCTGCGGCGCGCCAAGCCGATGCTGACCGGGCGGCGGGGACGCTGAAACCGCTTTCCGCCGTCCCGATCGGCATAAAGGATTTATTCGCCACCAAGGGGGTGCAGACGACTGCGGCCAGCCATATTTTGGAAGGCTTTGTCCCGCCGTATGAATCGAGCGTGTCGCAAAAATTGTGGGACGCGGGCGCGGGGATGCTCGGCAAGCTGAATATGGATCAATTTGCCATGGGTTCGTCGAATGAGACGAGTTACTTCGGCAATGTCCTCTCCCCGTGGCGCAGCGCGGACGGCAGCAATGCGGCGCTTGCGCCGGGCGGATCGTCGGGCGGTTCGGCTAGCGCAGTTGCCGCGCGGCTGTGCCCCGCCGCGACGGGCACCGACACTGGCGGTTCCATCCGCCAGCCCGCAGCCTTTGTTGGTATTTCGGGCATCAAGCCGACCTATGGCCGTTGTTCGCGTTGGGGGATTGTCGCCTTTGCATCCAGCCTCGACCAGGCGGGGTCGATGGCGCGCGACGTGCGCGACTGTGCGGTCATGCTGGGGGTGATGGCAGGCCATGACGCCAAGGATGCAACCAGCCTGAATCTGCCCGTCCCCGATTGGGAGGGGGCGCTCAATGCCGACATGCGCGGTAAAAAAGTCGGTATTCCGCGCGAATATCGGCTCGACGGCATCGATGCTGATATTGCCGCGATGTGGGACAAGGGGGCAAAGATGCTCACCGATGCCGGCGCGGAAATCGTGGATATTTCCTTGCCGCACACAAAATATGCGCTGCCCGCTTATTATATCATCGCGCCTGCCGAGGCATCCTCAAACCTTGCCCGCTATGACGGCGTGCGCTATGGTTTGCGCGACCTGTCCGACGGGGCAGGGTTGCAGGATATGCCCGCAGGCGAAGGCCTGCAAGCTATGTATGCAGCGACGCGCGCGGCCGGTTTTGGCGCAGAGGTGAAACGACGGATCATGATTGGCACGTATGTGCTGTCGGCCGGTTTTTACGATGCCTATTATACGCAGGCGCAAAAGATACGCACGCTGATCGCCCGCGATTTTGCGGACGCTTTTTCCCGGTGTGACGTGATTTTAACGCCGACCGCGCCGTCGGCGGCATTCGCACTGGGCGAACGCAGCGCCGACCCGCTGGCCATGTATTTGAATGATGTGTTTGCCGTGCCCGCCAGCCTCGCGGGGCTGCCCGCGATGTCGGTGCCTGCGGCTCTCAGCGCCGATGGCCTGCCACTGGGACTCCAGATCATCGGCAAGGCGTTCGACGAGCAGGGCGTGTTGAACGCTGGGCTGGCGCTGGAACAGCGCGCCGGGTTCAACGCACGCGCAGAAAAATGGTGGTAAGAGAATGAGTGAATATCGCATCCATGGCGAAACCGGCGAGTGGGAGGTTGTAATCGGCCTTGAAGTCCATGCGCAGGTCACATCCAACGCTAAGTTATTTTCCGGCGCGGCAACCGCATTCGGCGCAGAACCCAATAGTCAGGTTAGCCTGGTCGATGCGGCGATGCCTGGTATGTTGCCGGTGCTGAATGGCGAATGTGTTCGTCAGGCAGTGCGCACCGGCCTCGCGATAGAGGCGCAAATCAACGCCTGGTCGCGCTTTGACCGCAAAAATTATTTTTATGCCGATTTGCCGCAGGGCTACCAGATTTCGCAGCTCTACCACCCGCTGGTGGGGGAGGGGACGCTGACCATCGATGCCGATACCAAGGCAGGCATTGCATCGGACAAGCGCAACGGCATCGAACGTATCCATGTGGAACAGGATGCGGGTAAATTGATGCACGATCAGCATCCCACCATGTCCTTTGTCGATTTGAACCGTTCGGGCGTAGCGCTGATGGAAATCGTATCGCGCCCCGACATGCGTTCACCGGCAGAAGCGGGTGCCTATTTGCGCAAATTGCGTTCCATCCTGCGCTACGTCGGTTCGTGCGACGGCAATATGGAAGAAGGGTCGATGCGCGCCGACGTTAATGTATCGGTGCGCAAATTGGGCGATGAACTGGGTACGCGCACCGAAACCAAAAATGTGAACTCGGTCCGCTTTGTCATGCAGGCGATTGAACATGAAGCGAAACGACAGGTCGAACTGATCGAGCGCGGCGGCAGGGTCAATCAAGAAACCCGGCTGTTCAACCCCGACAGCGGGACGACGCGCACCATGCGATCCAAGGAGGATGCGCATGATTACCGTTATTTCCCCGACCCCGATCTGTTGCCGCTTGAACTTACCGATGATTTTATCGCAGAATGTCGGGCCAGCCTGCCCGAACTGCCCGACGCAAAACGTGCGCGCTACATCGCGCTCGGCATATCCCCCTATAATGCGCAGGTTTTGACGGCGGAGGTAGAAAGCGCGCACTGGTTTGATGCGCTGCTGGACGCTGGGGCAGAGGGTAAGTCGGCGGCAAATTGGGTGGCCAGCGAATTGTTCGGCGCGCTCAATCGCCTTGGCCTTGGCATTGAGGAATCGCCAGTCAGCCCGGCGGCGGCGGCACAATTATTGGCGCTGGTGGCTGACGACACAATTTCTGGCAGCATAGCTAAACAAGTATTTGAAAAAATGCTTGAAACTGGTGATGGGGCGGCCGAAATCGTTGACCGCGAGGGGTTGAAACAGGAAAGCGACTGCGGCGCGATTGAAGCCGCCGTCGACGCCGTGCTCGCCGCCAATGGGGACAAGGTCGCCGAATATCAGGGCGGCAAAGCAGCACTGTTTGGCTTTTTCGTCGGGCAGGTGATGAAGGCGATGCATGGCAAGGCCAACCCCAAATTGGTCAATGATGT
>CAUJJQ010000267.1 GCA_963205285.1 Pseudomonadota bacterium
TCGATCGGCTCCATCAGGCTCTGCTTGGCGAGTAGCACCGCCTTCTCTGCCGTGCCGCCGAGGCCGATGCCGAGCATGCCGGGTGGGCACCAACCCGCGCCCATCTGCGGCAGCATCTCGATCACCCAGTCAACAATCGAATCGCTGGGGTTCATCATCTTGAACTTGGACTTGTTCTCGCTGCCGCCGCCCTTGGCCGCGACATCGACAGAGACTTTCGCTCCCGGCACCATATCGACATGGAGCACGCAGGGCGTGTTGTCCTTGGTATTGCGGCGGGTGAACGCCGGGTCTGCCAGCACCGAGGCGCGCAGCTTGTTTTCCGCGTTGTTATAGGCGCGGCGCACGCCTTCATCGACCACGTCCTGAAGCGACTTGTCCGATTCAAGGCGGCAGTCCTGCCCCCAGGCGATGAACACGTTGACGATGCCGGTATCCTGACACAGCGGGCGATGCCCTTCGGCGCACATGCGGCTGTTGGTCAGGATCTGGGCGATGGCGTCCTTCGCCGCCGGGCCTTGTTCGGCTTCATAGGCGACGCCCAGCGCGCGGATATAATCCATCGGGTGAAAATAGCTGATGAATTGCAACGCATCGGCGATGCTTTCAATCAGGTCGCCCTCACGGATGGTTGTCGTCATGGCCCTTCACTCCCTTGGTCACGGCCATAGGACCGACGCCGTCAGGGTCAATAGCGCGGGCGCGATGGATGGGAGATTTGGGGTTGCGCAATGCAGCGTTGCAGCGGAAATTATGTGCATGATGGCTCAACCCGACAATCCTGCGCTTGCTGCCTTTTTGGCGGAGCAACTGGGCATTGCGGGCGATGCGCGCGCGCCAGGGGATGGTTGGCAATTTGCCGCGCCCTTGTGGCGCTGGACGGGGGGCGAAAGCGCGACAAGCTGGTATTTCATAACCCTGCCCGCGCCGCTGGTCGAACAGGTGCGCCTTGCTAGCCGGGGACGCGCCGGGGCGTGGGGCATGGTGAAGGTGGCGGTGACGGTCGGGGCGACCCGGTGGGCAACATCCCTCTTTTATAGCAAGAATGTTGGCAGCTATTTGCTGCCGGTAAAGGCCAAGACCCGCAAGGTCGAGGGGCTCCACGAAGGTGACGATGTGACGGTGCGCATGGAGTTGGTATAGATTATGGTGCAAGGCCCCCCGCAAGGGGTTGGCCAAAAGGGGGCAGCAATGATGCGGTTCTTGATGCTGATGGTCTGCTTTGCCATTGCCGCGCCGTTATATGCGCAACCTGCCACTGTGCCGCCCCGCCAAGCATTGATCGATGCGACTGTTGCGCGCAATGGCGCGACATTTAATGATTTGGGGCTGGATGCCGACGGCATTGCGCACTGGGTCGATCAAATCCTCGCCGACGAAGCGCAGCTTGCGCCGCAACCAAGCACCGATGTTTCTGCACGAACCCATTTTGAAACGCGACTGCGGCTTGCGGAAATATACTATAATTTGGGCTTCTATTCAGAATTTGAACGCCATCTGACGGCCATTGAAACGGTGGCGCGACCCATGGGATTGGCGGGTCTCAGTCGAATTGGCCGCGTTGCCCTGTGGCGGGCCAATCGTCTGAGTTCCGATTCCAATCTGCCAGCCAATGCCGATGCTTTGATAGCGGAAATCGCCCCCGCTTGTGCGGTCGGTGAATCTTTCACCGCCGATGTTAACGCCATAGCGACCGGACTTGATGCCCTGGGCGGTATTTATGCGCAGCGTGGCAACCCCGTTGCTGCTGAAGCGATGTTGGGTGCATCGCTGCGCTGCTTTATCGCGATGGGTCGGGATGCAGCAGACCAAATCTATGTCGGCACATTGGCCCGCCTACGCATCGACATGGCAAAGCCCGATGCCGCCTATAGTGAATTGCTGCCGGGATTGTTGCGGGTCGCGCGATCCTTTGACCAAATGACCGCCAACAGCTTTGATGTCGAACGGGGCGGAGCAGAACGCATCGGTGATATGATCAATTGGGGCGGGCTTTACCTCGACGTTGCATGGCGGCTGCACAGCGGGGGATTTGGTGTAGGCGCGGCGGATTTGGGTTATCAGCCATGGTCAAACGATAGTTTTGATATTGCACAACGCATTTATGATACGCCGGCCAGTGCAGCGCTGCGTCGCCGCGCGGCGCGGGACTTCGCGCGGTACGAAGGTAATGAGGCCGCGCTCGCGCTGATCGACGAACAAGCTCGATTATTGGCGCAGGTGCGGGTTGCGCGAACCGCTGATGCTGCGGCGCGCGCGGCGCATGCCCCGGCCCATCGGCGCGCCAACGATTCAACCGTCCTCAACGCATTGGCACCCCAATTTTGGAATGGATCGGGGGAAAGGGTTGGCATTGGCTATGCTCCGCCACCACGCGTCTTTGAAATTGCCCGCGAACTTGGTCGTTTTGCTGACCCGATGACCGCGCGCCTTGTTGAGCCTTGGCGGGTCGATCATCTGTTGCAAACGGGCGAGGCGATGTTGCTTATCGTGCCGACCCAACGCGGCACTCATATATTCGCCTTTGCCCGCGGCCAGTCGCCGCGCTGGTATCATTCAACGCTGAATGCTGCCCAGATCCGCGACCTTGCACGTGAAATCCGATTTCATGTCGGTGTGGACGTTGGGCCCAGCGCAGAAGAATTTGCGCGATGGGGTGAACAACCCTTTGCACGCGATGCTGCGCATCGGCTCTATGCCGAATTGGTAGCCCCAGCCGCGGCACATATGGGCGGGATAAACCACCTTTATATTATTGCGGGCGGGCCGCTCGAATCACTGCCGTTCAACCTGCTGGTAACTGCTCCGCCTTCTGGCAATGGGTTTGACCCTGATGTGTTGCGCATGACCCCTTGGCTGGCGGACCGTTTCGCCATTTCGCGCATGCCCACGGTCGATGCGTTTTTGATACTGAAGGGCGAAGCCCGCATCCGGCGCTGGGACGCGGTGGCAGGACGTGCACCGCAACGGCGCGCGCATTTTGTTGGCTTTGCTGACCCCCTGCTGGCCGGAAATGATGTTGCGTGCGGGGTGGATGCAATTCGCGGCGGAGCATTACCCCGGTCGATACCGACTGACTTTTCCACCGATGGGCAGTTGAGCGACATGGTGCGTCGCCTACCCCGGCTGCCCTGTTCGGCGGAGGAGGCTGGATTGGTTTCGGCAGAGGTGCGTGTGCGTAACCGCAGTTTGTATCTGCGGGCTGATAATAGTGAAACTATTTTACAATCGGCCAACCTCGCCGATGCGACAATCCTATTATTTGCGACCCATGCGGTCATGCCCAGCGAATTGCCCGGACTTGTCGAACCGGCATTGGTGCTCACGCCGCCCGAAACGACGACAAATCCGCTCGAAACCGCAACATGGTTTGACGATGGATTGCTGTCTGGCAGTGAAATTGGCGACCTGCGCATTCGCCCCGACTGGCTGATATTGTCGGCGTGCAATTCCGGCGGCGGATCGCATGAAGATTTGGGCAATCAGGCGGGGGGCCTGACCCCATGGTTCTTTGCCGCGGGGGCGAACCGCATTTTGGCGACGAACTGGCCGTTGCTGGATTCAGTCGCCGCCCGACTGACGCGCAGCACGATCCGCCTTGCGCGCCGCGAGCATCTGGGTGGTGCGGCGGCGCTGCAACGAGCGATGATTGCGGTGCGTAACGATCGTTCGCGTGATGGCACCGGCGGCATCAGCCTTGCCCACCCCATGGTCTGGGCGGTGTTTGAACTGGTCGGTGATGGTGCGGCGCTAGCCGGGCGCTGATGCGCGAGGCGCCGCTACCCCGCTCCCACGATTTTTTTTCACCCCCTGTTCGTTCCCTTGCCACGCGGCAAAAGCATGGATTATCGGCGCGTCGCTGCGTTGCAGCACAAATGACGCGTCGATGAAATGAGACTGACGGACGGTGAGTTGATGGGTTGATGCAGCATTAAACATGTTGCGTCGATTTTCGACTGTGGCACTATGGATGGTGGGTCGGCCGGTGAGGGCACCCTACAGATTGTGTTTGAAGCAGCGGCGCGGGCTTGCTCGTCGCCGACGGGAGAGCGGTTTTTCTCGCTTTTTCCGGCAGATGACAGCGCGCCTCTCACCACATGATCTGCGGGCTTAGGTTGCCCTTTGTGTCAGGGTGAATCGGGGGGGACTCGATTCGAACATGATAAGAACATTGGGGCTGGCGAATCACCGCCAGAACCGGCAAAATGATGGGTGCGCAAAATGACTGCCGCACCCAAAACGGGGGCAGGCATGGAATTTCGGGATTCGCGCGCTGAAGATTTGGCAAAGGTGGCAGCGCCCATGGACGTAACGGTTGAAGAACGGGTGGAAAATACGGCAAGTGGCAGCAGTTCGATTGCGCCGCGCCGTTTTGCAGTTGAAACCGATGCGTCGCGTGACGCCTTGCTGACCGAATTTGGTAAGGACACGCTGCAAGATCGTTATTTGCTGCCCGGCGAATCCTATCAGGATTTGTTCGCGCGCGTTGCCGCAGCCTATGCCGATGACGCTGAACATGCCCAGCGAGTTTATGATTATATCAGCCGCCTGTGGTTCATGCCGGCGACCCCTGTATTGTCGAACGGCGGCACTGGCCGCGGATTGCCGATCAGTTGCTATCTGAACAGCGTCGATGACAGCCTGGAAGGCATCGTCAACACATGGAATGAAAATGTCTGGCTGGCGAGCAGGGGTGGTGGCATCGGCACCTATTGGGGCAATGTGCGCGGCATTGGTGAGCCGGTCGGCCTGAATGGCAAGACGAGCGGCATCATCCCCTTTGTCCGCGTCATGGATTCGCTGACGCTGGCCATTTCGCAGGGGTCGCTGCGACGCGGGTCGGCGGCATGCTACCTCGACATCAATCACCCGGAAATCGAAGAATTCCTTGAAATTCGTAAGCCGTCGGGGGACTTCAACCGCAAGGCATTGAACCTTCACCATGGGGTGCTGGTCACCGACGAATTTATGGAGGCGGTGCGCGACGGTGCGGAATTCACGCTGCGTAGTCCGCGCGATGGTTCCGAACGCGGCAGCGTTGATGCCCGTTCGTTGTTCCAGAAACTGGTCGAAACGCGGCTGGCAACGGGCGAACCCTATATCATCTTCATCGATCAGGTGAACCGGATGATGCCGCGCCACCACCGCGAACTGGGGTTAAAGGTAACAACGTCGAACCTTTGTTCGGAAATCACGCTGCCAACCGGGGTGGACCATCTGGGCAATGACCGCACGGCGGTTTGCTGCCTGTCGTCACTCAACCTTGAAACATGGGACGAATGGCAGGGCGACAAACAATTTGTTGAGGATGTGATGCGCTTCCTCGACAATGTGTTGCAGGATTATATCGACCGTGCGCCGCCGGAAATGGCGCGCGCCAAATATTCGGCGAGCCGCGAACGGTCGGTCGGGCTTGGCGTCATGGGTTTTCACAGCTTTTTACAATCGCGCGGCCTTTCGTTCGAAGGGGCGATGGCAAAGACGTGGAACCTTAAAATGTTCCGCCACATCCGCGAACAGGTTGATCAGGCATCGATGCTGCTGGCCAGCGAACGCGGTGCCTGCCCCGATGCCGAAGAACGCGGCGTGATGGAACGTTTCAGTTGCAAGATGGCAATTGCACCGACCGCGTCCATCTCCATCATTTGCGGCGGCACATCGGCGTGCATCGAGCCAATTCCGGCCAATATATATACGCACAAGACTCTATCGGGCAGTTTTTCGGTCAAGAATCCCTATCTCGAACGTCTGCTGACGCAAAAGGCGAAGAATGCCGAAAGCGTGTGGAGCAGCATTTTGGAAAAGGGTGGCAGCGTCGCGCACCTCGACTTTCTGACGGCTGAGGAAAAGGATGTTTTCAAAACCAGCTTTGAAATTGATCAGCGTTGGCTGCTCGAACTTTCGGCGGATCGCACGCCCTATATCGACCAGGCGCAGTCGCTGAACCTGTTCATTCCGGCGGATTCGGAAAAATGGGATTTGATGATGCTGCATTTCCGCGCATGGGAATTGGGTATCAAATCGCTCTATTATCTGCGCTCAAAATCGATCCAGCGCGCCGGTTTTGCCGGCGGGGTGGAGGCGGATAATACACCTGATCTGCGCGAAATTCAGGTCGAAACCACCGATTATGACGAATGTCTGGCGTGCCAATAACCACACCGCCAAGCCCAAATTTTTAGGATATTTCCATGCCCCTGCTCGAAGCTCGCAAATCTTACAAGCCTTTTGAATATCCCTGGGCCTATGAATATTGGAAGCGCCAGCAACAGGTGCATTGGCTGCCCGAAGAAATCCCTTTGGGGGAGGATTGCCGCGATTGGGCGCAGAAAATCAGCGAACATGAACGCAATTTGCTGACTCAGATTTTCCGCTTTTTTACCCAGGCGGATGTCGAGGTGCAGGATTGTTACCATGAAAAATATGGTCGGGTGTTCAAGCCGACCGAAATCAAGATGATGCTGACCGCATTTTCGAACATGGAAACCGTCCATATCGCCGCCTATAGCCATTTGCTCGACACGGTGGGCATGCCTGAAAGCGAATATTCGGCCTTCCTCGATTATCAGGAAATGGCGGATAAGTGCGATTATATGCACGCCTTTGGCGTCGATAATGACGAAGATATTGCCCGCACGCTCGCCATGTTTGGCGGCTTTACAGAGGGGGTGCAGCTATTCGCATCCTTTGCGATGCTGATGAATTTTCCGCGTTTTAACAAGATGAAGGGCATGGGGCAGATTATTTCGTGGAGCGTGCGCGACGAAAGCCTACACTGCGAAGGGATCACCCGTCTGTTCCACGCATTTGTCAAGGAACGCGGCTGCCTGACCAAATCGGTCAAGGATGATATTATCGATTGCTGCCAAAAGGTCGTCCGGCTGGAAGATGCCTTCATCGACCTCGCCTTTGAAATGGGACCGGTTCCGGGGATGACGCCCAAGGAAATCAAACGCTACATCCGCTACATTGCCGACTGGCGTCTTGGCCAATTGGGTTTTCAGCCGATTTATATGATCGACGATCACCCGCTGCCGTGGCTCGCACCGTTGCTCAACGGGGTGGAGCACGCCAATTTCTTTGAAACCCGCGCCACCGAATATGCCAAGGGCGCCACGCGCGGCAGTTGGAACGATGTCTGGGGCAGTTTCGACGCACGCCAACGCGCGCGGACGGGTGATGCCCCGCTCCCCGTCAATGATGGCGAGGAAGATATGTTCAAACAGGCAGGCATCGCGGCTGAGTAGGGAGCGAACCGCTTTGGGATCTGAACTGCACCGCCCCTAATATTGTTCGAGGCGCACCTGCATCGATTTATAGCCGTGGACAAAACAGCCCGCGACAAATTCGGGTTCGGCCTCCACCCGCACCCGCAGCCGCCGCTTGGCCAATTCCTCCATCAACACCGACAATTGCAGTTCGGCGACCCGCGCCCCGACACAGCGGTGGATGCCATAACCAAAGGCGAGGTGGCGGCGCGCATTTTCGCGCGTCAAATCGATGGTTTCGCCGTCCGGAAAGACGCTTTCGTCGCGGTTGGCAGATGCATACCACAGCGCGACCTTGTCCCCCTTGCGGATCTGGTGGCCGTTCAGCACATAATCTTCGACCGCCGTGCGCCGCATATGGGCAAGCGGGGTCTGCCAGCGAACAATTTCCTGCACCGCATTGGGAATGATGCTGGTGTCGGCTTCTAATTGCGCGCGTGCAGCGGGCTGGTTTTCCATGCCATAGACAAATCCTGACATGGTGTTGCGCGTCGTATCATTGCCCCCGACGATGAGGAGGATCATTTGCCCCATGAACTCACCATCTTCCATTTCGCCCAAGGCTTCGGAATTGAGCATGACCGACGTCAGGTCGTTGGCACGCGGCATATTTTTCTTGCGTTCCCACAATGCGTGAAAGGCCGCGCCCATTTCATAGGCTTTTTCGAGCCGCGCCTTGCGCTTTTCCTCATCCTTGAATGTTTCGACATCGGCCAGATGGTCCGACCAATAAGCAAGCTTGCGCCGTTCCTCGAACGGGAAGTCGAATAAATTGGCGAGCATCTGGCTGGTCAGTTCGATCGAAACCTTGTCCACCCAGTCGAAACTTTGCCCCAGCGGCAATTCGTCGAACAATTTGGCGGTGCGCATCACCGCTTCGGCGCGCATCGCCGCCACCGGCGACGGGCCGAGCGAAGGGGCCACCGTCTTGCGTTTGGCGCTGTGGTTGGGCGGGTCCATTGCGATGAACATCGGCATCGGCACTTCATAGCTTTGGAGGTTGCCAATGCCGTCGCCCGCAACGGTGATGCCGCCCAATTCGCCGGAGGACGAGAATATTTCGGGCTTGCTTTCCACCTCCACTATCGGGGCGTGGGTAGTGATCGCCCAATATGGGCCGAAATGGCTGTCGGCATAATGGTGGATGCCGCCCGCGGCGCGCAGCGCGGCAAAGGGGGCCTGCCAGCGGTTTTCCGCCCAGACTTCGGGCAGGGTCACATCTTCGAACTGCGTCACATTGCTATTCGCTTCGTGCGCCAGCGTCGCCATAAAAATATCCTCCATCCAAATATCTGGCGGCGCACCCACCATGTTCAGGCAATGGGCAGTCCGCGTCTCTCGACTCGCACCATGCCATTATTGACACGGCTGTCAACTATTTGGAGGGGGAAAGATTTAGGGCATTTTGCGCCGCCACGGCCAGCGCACGCCGCCGCCGCCCGACTTTAAGACGCCAAGTCGAAAAAGTTTTTCCGAAATGCGGATGGTGAGCAACACCCAGAGCGCCTGCCAGCCCAGCGCCAATATATGCTGCCACAGCGCGGCATCATTTGCGGCGCGCGCCGCCATGGCAAAGGGGGATGACCAGGGTAAAATCTCCGCAATCATCGCCACTTTGGTTCCGGGCAGATTGGCCGCCGCGCTGGACAGCGAGAACATGCCGACCTGAAATAAGGTGATGGGGAGCGATAGCATCTGAATCTCCCGCACCGTCGAAGCTTGCGCGCCGACGCCCAGAAACACGGCGCCGAGCAGCAGGAATGCAGCGATGAAATAGGCGAGCACCAGCAACAGGAATATCGGCCAGCCAACCGCCGGGCCGGTGGCCAATTCGGCCATTGCCGTCCCGCCGCCCGCTGCACTTACGCCCAGCGCCAGCGATGCGAGCGTCAGCAAGCTCAGCCAGAATGCGATGAACAGCAGCGCAACCGCCAACATGCCAAATAATTTGCCCAGAAATATGCTGCGCAACGGGGCGGCGGCGGCCAAAATCTCGATAACTTTATTGCCCTTTTCCTCCGCCAACATGCCGACGGTCTGTCCGCCGAGCAGCAAAGTGAGCAAAAACAGGCCAAAAACCGCGCCATAACCAATGGCCGATTTGCCCGCACGGCTGCCGCCCTTTGCCCCGCCAAGTGGTTCGATGACAGGGCGGCTGACCGGCTCACGCGCTGCCCCTGCCGCGCCTTCGCGCGCCACAGCCTCTGCCAATGTTGCAAGATATTGTCCTGACCCCGGCTGGCGCTCGCTGATTTTCGGCGCAATCGCGCTGCCGACCATGATCGCGCGGACATTGGCGTCACCCGCAAAACGAACAAAATCACCCCTTGCAGGCGTGCCCGCCTGCGGCAATATTTCCAGGCGGGGTGCGCGCGTTATGCTGCGCAACCGTGCATCCGCCGCGCGGATGGCCGCCGCTTCGTCGGCCGGAACCATCACCACCAATTTTTCGCTGGCATCGGCGTTGGCGGCCATGATGGATGCACTACCCCCGCCGACAAGGCCCAGCGCAACCATGAATAAAGGCGCGAACAGAAAGAGGAGGAAAGTCGGCGTAAAAACAATGGCGACAAAATCACGTCGCGCCACCACCCACATGGAACGCCAGCCGTTCATTCGACTTCCTCCACAACCCGGCCATCCCCCAGCGAACCGACAATATGGACAAAGGCATCGTGCAGCGATGGACGGTCAATGGCCAATCCCTCAACCCCGAAATGGCCGGCAACCAGCGCCGCGAGCAAGGGTTCGACCCCATCATCGCTGAGCGCAAAGCGCCATTCCCCGCCATGCTCCATTGCATCGGCAGGCAGTATCGCGGCAATATCCGCAGCTGCGCCGCCGCGCGGGCGGTACCGGACGCGCAGGGGCAGCTTGGCACGCGCATCGGCAACGCTGCCCATAAATTGCCGCTCGCCCCCTGCGATAATCGCAATTTCATCGCACAGACGCTCGGCATGACCCATGACATGGGTGGACAGGATGATTGTCGCGCCCGCCGCGCGCTGCGCCAAAATCAATTCTTCCAGCCGTTGCTGGTTTACAGGGTCGAGCCCTGAAAATGGTTCGTCGAGGAAGATGAGTTCAGGATCGTGCACCAATGCGCCGACCAATTGCACCAATTGCGCCATCCCCTTGGATAGGCGACGGATTTTCTGCCCAGCAGCATCGGCAAGCCCAACCAGGGGTAGGCGTTCCTCGGCACGCCGCCGCCCATCTGCCCAGGGGAGGCCGCGCAGCGCGCCCATGAAGGCGACGGCATCACGCGCGCGCATGCCGGGGTAAAGCCCTCGTTCTTCAGGCAAATAACCGATGCGCGCCGCCACCTTGCGCGTGTCCGGCTCGCCCAACAGGCGGCGTTCGCCCTTGTCAGGGTCGATTACCCCCAAGAGCATACGCAATGTTGTTGTCTTGCCCGCGCCATTGGGGCCGAGCAG
>CAUJJQ010000268.1 GCA_963205285.1 Pseudomonadota bacterium
CCACCCAGCGCACGCGCGGCGGGCTGAGCGGGGATGTTTCAATGGCGCGCAACGCGCCATAGCGGCCCAAAATCCGCCCCCAGCGCAACATGCGCCAGATATGGGTCGGTGCCCCTGCCATCGGGTTAATCCTTGCCTGCAGGGTGCATCAATCGATCTTCCAACCCGAATGGATGGCGACCAGCCCGCCCATGATGGGTTCGACGCGCGCATGGCGAAACCCCGCCCGTTCGATCATCGCCTTAAATTCGCCCATCGGGGGAAAGCGGCGGATCGATTCGACCAGATAGCGGTAACTGTCGGCATCCCCGGCGATCGCTTGACCCAGACGCGGCACCAAATGGTGCGAATATGCATCATAGGCTTCTTTGAGGCCGGGCCATTCGACGCTCGAAAATTCGAGGCAGAAAAAACGTCCGCCATTTTTCAAAACACGCCGCGCCTCGGCCAAAGCTTGGTCGATATGGGTTACATTGCGGATGCCAAAGGCGATGGTGTAGGCGTTGAAACTATCGTCCGCAAAGTCGAGCGTTTCGGCATTTTGCACCCGCCAATCGAGGCGGCCTTCGGCGTGGGCAGCGGCAGCTTTTTGGGGCGCACGCTCCGCCCCCACCGCCAGCATATCAGGGTTGATATCGCTGACCATCACGCGGGCACCGCGCGCAGCCATGCGAAAGGCGATGTCGCCCGTTCCGCCTGCCATGTCGAGGATATGTTCATGCGCGCGCGGTTTGACCCGGCGGACGAACCTGTCTTTCCACAGCCGGTGCATGCCGCCCGACATCGCATCGTTCATCACATCATATTTGGCGGCAACGCTCGAAAACACGCCGCCGACGCGCCGCGTCTTTTCCTCAGGGGAGACATTTTCATAGCCAAAGCTGACGCTATCTTGGGGGGCGTTTGTCATGCGCCCCGCTCTAGCCAAGCATCGGCGCAATCGCTAGGCAAAAAGCCTATGCCCGAACTCCCCGAAGTCGAAACTGTTGTTCAGGGACTGACCCCGCATCTGGTGGGTCAGCAGGTGGCAGAGGTTGATCTGCGCCGGGATGGGCTGCGCCGCCCCTTTCCCGCCGATTTGCGCCAGCGCCTGACCGGTGCGCATATCCTCTCGCTCAGCCGTCGCGCCAAATATGGGCTGATAACCAGTGATCGGGGGACGTTGGTTTTTCATCTCGGCATGTCGGGGCGCTGGCGGATTGATGCACAAATTGCCGAAAAGCACGACCATTTGCGCCTGCTGACGGGGGCGGGGACATGGCTGGCGCTCAACGATGCGCGCCGCTTTGGCAGCGTCGATTGGCTGGAAGCGGATGGGGGCGGCGATTTTGCGCCCTTCGCCGCGCTCGGGCCTGAACCTTTGGGGTCGGATTTCACCGCCGACTACCTCGCCGCTGCGCTGCGTATGCGCGGCACGCCGATAAAAAATCTGCTGCTCGATCAGTCGATTGTGGCCGGGCTTGGCAATATCTATGTGTGTGAAGCGCTCCATATCGCGCATATATCGCCACTGACGCGCGGGCGGGACGTGCCGCGCAAAAATATCGTGCCCTTAGTCGCCGCTATCCGACAGGTGTTGGCGGACGCCATCGCTGCGGGCGGCTCCACAATTCGCGATCATCGGCAGATATCGGGGGAATTGGGCTATTTCAGCCATAGCTGGCGGGTTTACGGTCGCGCGAATCAGCCATGCCCCAGTTGCGCCGCGCCGATATTGCGCCATGTGCAGTCGGGTCGATCGAGTTTTTACTGCGCCAAATGCCAGAGATAGCGGCAATCGGCGCGTTTTGCGGTGCGCCAACGCTTGACCAATCACCGCTTTCCCGTTATGCGCCGCCCCCGAACAAAGGGTCGGACGCGATTTTCCGGCCCATTTTCTTTGCAGCATTTTTCTTTGAGGATTTCATGGCCAATACGCCCCAGGCCCGTAAGCGCATCCGCCGCAACGCGAGCCGCACCATCGTCAACAAGAATCGCGTTTCGCGCATCCGCACCCTGATCAAAAAGGTCGAAACGGCTCTGGGCGCGGGCGATAAGGCTGAAGCCGCCACCGCGATGCAGGCAATGCAACCTGAATTGGCGCGTGGCGTTGCCAAGGGCGTGGTGCACAAGAATACGGCAGCGCGCAAATTTTCGCGCCTGACCCGTCGCCTCAACGCACTGGGCTAATCCCCCGCAATATGGTTTTTGAAAGGCCGCTCGCTACCCTGCGGGCGGCCTTTTTGCCGCGCCGCATCATGCCATTTGTCAAAGCCAAGCTTGTGCCGCGATTCGCCCCTGCTCCATCTGTGTTGCAATGCAATAAATGATTGAAAAATGGTGCGAAAATTATTTTTTTTGCGAAAGCCGCAGCATAGCGCGTCAAGCCCATTTATTTCATCCGATTTCGCGCTGCACCCCTTGCCCGACTCGCTTTTCGCCCCCTAGACGGGGTGGGTCGCGCGGCATGTCGGCCAAGACCGGTCGCGGGGCTACCATATATGGCTGTTTTCGGCTTACCTGCCCCGATGTGGCAGCACGGAAATTGGCGCGCTGCGGGTCTTTTTGGGCCGGCAGACGGGGGCAATGATGGGCGCGCGACCGATACGAATCGGCGGCGCGCAATTGGGGCGCAATTGGGGGTTGAGGCGGAAATGCACGATATAGCGGACGATGCAGGGGGTGGCGGCGCGCATGACGCGCAGCTTTGGCCCGACATCGCCCGGCAATTGCGCCGCGACATTGGCGCGCGCAGTTTTGACCAATGGGTCAAACATGTCCGTTTCCAGAGTCTGGATGATAATGGCACGCTCCTTACCCTTGTCGCGCCAAGCGCCTTTACCGCCCAGCATATCGAGGAACGTTTTGGCGAACGGCTGCTGCTGATCGCGCGCGGCCATGCGCCCGCCATCGCGCGCGTGCGCTTTGTCGCGCCGGCAGCGGCGCTCGCGGTGCATGCGCCAGCGCGCACCATGGCACCGCCCGCCGCGCGACCGATGGTGGATCCACGGCTTAATTTTGCGCGCTTCCTGATGGGCAAGAGCAATTTTTTTGCCGCCAGCGCTGCACGGCGGATGGCCGCGGCCGAACGCCCGCAATTCCACCCGCTCTATCTGCGTGGTGAAACGGGGCAGGGCAAAACCCACTTGCTCCACGCCATCGCGCAGGCGACGCTCGAACGTGACCCCGATGCCTGCATCATCTTGATGTCGGCTGAAAAATTCATGCTCGAATTTGTCGCCGCGATGCGCGCCAATGACGTGCTGTCGTTCAAGGCGCGGCTGCGCGCGGCAGATTTGCTCGCCATCGATGATTTGCAATTCATCATTGGCAAGGAATCGACGCAGAGCGAATTTTTGCACACGATCGACGAAGTTTTGGCATCGGGCGGGCGACTGGTGGTCAGCGCTGACCGTTTGCCGCACCGGCTCGACGGGATTGAACAGCGACTCCTTTCGCGCCTCGCGGGTGGGCTGATCGCCGATATTGACCCGCCGGAAATGGAATTGCGCGTCGCCATTTTGGAAGCCAAGGCCGCTGAATTGGGCGCTGATGTGCCCGCCAGCGTTATCGACTGGATTGCCCAGCATTTCCCGCGCAACGTCCGCGAGCTGGAGGGGGCGCTCAACAAATTGGTCGCGCATGCGGCGCTGACCGACAGCGCCATCGAATTCGACAGCGCGGTGGCAAAATTATCCGAAAGCGCCAAGGGGTCGCGCGCGCGCATCACCATAGAGGATATTCAGCGCGCGGTGTGCGCCCATTATCGCATCGACAAAAATGCACTCCTCTCTGACAGGCGGGTGCGCACCCTGGCACGGCCACGCCAGATTGCCATGTATCTGGCCAAGGAATTAACCCCGCGCAGCTTTCCCGAAATCGGGCGGCGTTTTGGTGGACGCGACCATTCGACGGTGATTCACGCGGTCAAGACCATCGAAAATCTGCGCCAGAATGATGCGGACATCGACACCGATATCCGCCGCATCCACCGCGCGCTTACCGCCTGATCTGGGGTCGATATTGCCGTTCAGCGACGCCGTTCGGGCGGAGCGACTGTAATCCGCACCGTTTCGCCATTATTGCCGGGAAAGCCGGTGAACATGGCGCTGACCAGATTGGGCACCAGCACGGTCAGATCATTGCTGCGCGATGCAGCTTCGGCGGTTCCTTCAAACAGTCGTTCGCCCGACCCGTTGCGTGTGATGACGAGGTTGAGGCCGCTTTTGTAAACCGTATAGCTGCGTACATCGTCATAATCGCCAAAACCCGATCCCCACAGCCATGGATCATAGAGGCCATAGGCATAGCGATAGCCATTGGGCGTGCGGATGATTACCGGACGGCTGTAAAGGCCAAAACGGCCCCAGCCGGGCCCCCAAAACGGGTCATACGCGCCAAATCCGGGCGAACGCACAACGCGTTCGCGCCCTTGGTCGACACCATAGCCCAGTGAAATCTGCATGTCGGCATTTTCACCCGGCGCGGCAGCACGATAGCCAAGCCGCGTCAATTCAGCGGCAACGAGCGCGGCATAATGGCCAAATTCCAGCCCGCCGCGATTGGCAGGGTCGCTGGCGACGATGGCAAAGCTTTGCCCCGCAGGCGCGGGCATGGCCTGAAAGCGCGACACATCGGCACGCAGCGCGGGCGCGGCGCAAGCCGCCAAACTGCCCAGCGCCACAGCGGCGAGGGTGGTTTTGATCCAATTTTGCGCGCGCATGACCATATCCTTTACCGATGCCCGACGGGGTGGGGTGCTGATGCGCCCTGCTGCATTATGCGCTATTTACCGCCGTTTGGCAGCCAAAATATGCGCGTCGCGCGCTGAACAACAGTTGAACGTGCTAGGCCTTAGCGCACCAGACCCAACGCCTTATATGCCGCATCCAATGTCGGGACGGCGAGCGCGCTCGCCCGCTCGGCACCCTTGGCCAATATGGCACGCAAGGCAGCTTCATCGCCGCGCAAATCGCAAAAGCGCGCATTAATCGGCGATAGGATTTCGACCAGCATTTCGGCCAGCGCGGGCTTGAAGCTGCCAAAACCCTGTCCGGCAAATCGCCCCAGCACCGCTTCGCGCCTTTGCCCGCTGATGCCTGCGAAAATACCGATGAGGTTCGCCGCCTCTGGCCGACCAGCGAGTTCGCCCACATTGTCAGGAATCGGCAGCGCGTCGGTTTTCGCCTTTTTCACCTTTTGCGCGATGGTATCGGCATCATCGGTAAGGTTGATGCGGCTCATATCGCTAGGGTCGGATTTGGACATTTTGGCGCTGCCGTCCCGCAGGCTCATAATCCGCGCCGCCTCTGCCGGGATGATCGGTTCGGGCAGGACGAATGTTGCACCAAAACGTTCGTTGAAACTTTGCGCAATGTCGCGCGCCAATTCGAGATGCTGTTTCTGATCCTCCCCCACCGGGACATGCGTTGCGCCATAGAGGAGGACGTCTGCTGCCTGTAACACCGGGTAGGTAAAGAGCGCGGCGGACGCACCATCGCGGTTCTTGCCCGACTTATCCTTCCACTGGGTCATCCGGTTCAGCCAGCCCATGCGCGCGGTGCCGCTCAGCAACCATTGCAACTGGCCATGCGCGCCGACCTGCGCCTGATTGAACAATATCGCGCGGTCGGGGTCGATGCCGCAGGCGACGAGTGCGGCGGTCATCTCCAGCGTCGCCTTGGTCAGCTCCGCCGGGTCGTGCGGCATGGAAAGCGCATGCAGGTCGGCGAGGAAATAGAGCGCGTCGCCCCCCTTGGCCGTTACATCATCCTGCATCGCCACCCAATTACGGATCGCGCCCAGATAATTGCCAAGGTGCAGATTGCCGGTGGGCTGGATGCCCGAAACGATACGCATGGGGGGTTAGTCCGTCTTTTTGGGTTGGCGGCGCAGCAGCGCCGTTAGTTCGGAAAGCCTGTAGGTGCCGAGGAGGAGGATGGCGAGTGCATAGATGATGCCGCCGCCCGCCACCAGCGCGCCGAGCCACAGGATGCGGCTCCACAAATCACCCAGCAATTGGGCATCGAGCCGATTACCCAGCCACCAGAGCGCACCGCCCATGGCGATGCTGGCGAGCAGCATCCGCCAAACTTTGGCCTTGAAACGCGCATCGAGTGCCAAATGACCGCGTCGATGCAGCGTGACATACAGCAGCGCGACATTGACCCATGCCGAAATTGCGGTGGCCAGCGCCACCCCGACATGCGCCAAGGGCCAGATGAGGATGAGGTTGCCGACCAGATTGACCAGCATCGCCCAGAGCGCGAGGCGTACCGGCGTTTTGGTGTCATGGCGCGCATAAAAGCCGGGGGTCAGCACTTTGATGAGGACATAGGCGGGCACCCCCAGCGAAAATGCGGCAAGCGCGCCCGCCGTTCCCAGTGCATCGGCGTTGGTAAATTCGCCATGTTGAAAAAGGCCGCGCACCATCGGCAGCGCCGCGACAATCAAGGATATGGCGGCGGGCAGCGCCAGAAACAGCGCCAGTTCGAGCGCGCGATTTTGCGTCGCATGTGCCGCTTTCCCATCCGCGCCGCCGATCTGCCGCGACAAGGTGGGCAGGATGGCGGTGCCCACCCCGATACCGATTAGTCCCAGCGGCAATTGGTTGAGCCGGTCGGCATAATAGAGGTAGCTGACCGCCCCTTGCGGCAGGTAACGCGCGGCAAGGCTGGTGGAGATGAGGAGGTTGAACTGGATCGCGCCCTGCCCGATGGCGGCGGGTGCGATCAGCGCCAGCATGCGTTTGACGTCCGGGGTCAGGCGCGGCACGCCGGGGCGCACCCCCATGCCCGCCTGCCGACAGGCAATCGCCAACCACGCCAGTTGCAGCACGCCCGAAACGGTGACCGCAATCGCCTGTGTCACCGCCGTATCGACCGCATTCTGTCCCCGGAAAAACAACAATGCGGCAATCATGCAGATATTGAGCAGGATGGGCGCGGCGGCATTGACCCAGAAACGTCCCAGACTGTTCAATATCCCGCCGAGCAACGAGACAATCGAAATCAGCGCCAGATAGGGAAAGGTGATGATGGTGAGGGTCGTCGCCAACGCGAATTTTTCAGGCCCGCCATCGGGAAAACCGCCTGTCATCGCCCAGACAATCGGCCCGGCGGCAAGCATCATCAGCGCGGTGAAAATGACCAGAAAGGGCAGCAGGACGGACAATATCTGCGCCGCAAAATCACGCGCGGCGGCAAGCCCGCGCCCCTCCGCCTCGCGCTCTCCCTCCGCCAGATGGCGGTTGAACATGGGGACAAAGACGGCGGCAAAGGCCCCTTCGGCAAACAGCGCGCGGAATAAATTGGGCAGCCGCCACGCGATTAAAAAGGCGTCGGCGGCCATGCCCGCCCCGACATAGCGCGCCATCAACATGTCGCGCGCCATGCCGAGGAAGCGGCTGACCAAAGTCAGCCCACCAATCGTCGATACATTGCGGACAAGGCCCATGGCTTAGGGTTCGATCCTGACCCTAGGCCCGAGCCTTGGCGCGGGGTTGTTCAAGCGGTGCCGAGCGGTTCGCCAACTGCGGCGACCGCATCGTCCTGCTGCGCCTGCATCGCTGCCTGCTGCTGGAGGAATAGGCTATGGAAATCAATGGGTTCGAGCAAGAGCGGCATGAAACCACCATCGCGCACCGCATCGGCAATCACCCGGCGGGCAAAGGGGAAGATGAGGCGGGGGGCTTCGGCCAGCATGAATGCCTGCACCTGATCGGCGGGGACATTGCGCACCCCAAAAAGGCCGGCATAGGTGAGGTCGATGACAAAGCTGTCCCCCTCATCATGTTTGGCGACGATGTCGATTTTGATCGCGCTTTCATAAACATTTTCGGCAATGACATTGGTGCCAATGTTGAATTGCACGTCAATCTGCGGCTGCGACGTCCACTGGTAACAGGCGGGTGCATTGGGATTTTCGAACGAAAAATCCTTCACATATTGTGAAATCAAACCAATCGCCGGGCCGGTGTCCGCGCCATTGCCCGCGCCGCTAATCGCCGCCGGATCGATGCCGGGGATGGTGACATTGTCATTATTGTCGTCGTTTTGATTTTCATCGGCCATGGCGGCGGTAACTTCCTGTTGTTGGATAAGCTATTGTCGGACGGTTGGTGACGGCGCGCAAATGCGCACCTTTCCATTGCGCGCGCCCCTAGCAGTCAGCGCCGCGCCGCGCAATGGGGCGGCACAAAACCGCAGAAAAATGGCGCGCGGCGCTTCTCCCCTCTTGGTCATTCCGGCGAAGGCCGGGATCTATCACCCATTGTCGCGCATGATCACAATTTCACGCAGAGGCGCGGAGGCGCAGAGAGTCTGTCCTCCCTCCCGTTTACGGGAGGGGGTTAGGGGGTGGGCTTTATGCATATTGGATTGCCGCGTCGCTGCGCGGCTCCTCGCAATGACGGGCCCCATGCACGGCATCTTGGCGACTTGGCGCGAACTAAATCAGCCCGTCTGGCCACTCCGGTCTGCCGGGATTTCCGAGCCGCATGATGTGGCATCCTGCTCGAAATCCCTATAGGCTCAACACGAACGGGTTAAGGACAATGTCCAACCCTCGTCATCCCCGCGAAAGCGGGGATCCATTGCGCTCGTGTCTCGACTGCGCTCGACACGAACGGGGAATGGCCATGGTGCAACGCCATCCCCGCTCCCGTTTACGGGAGGGGGGACAGACTCTCTGCGCCTCCGCGCCTCTGCGTGAAATTTTGGTCATACGCCCGTATGGAAGTGGATCGGTATCGGGTCGTCCAGTCCCCCAGACTGAACTTGGACTGCCTATGGCAGTCCGCCCTTATACCCCTTCGCGGGGATGACGAGATTTGGAGCGATCACCCCCGCCTCT
>CAUJJQ010000269.1 GCA_963205285.1 Pseudomonadota bacterium
TCGCCCATGCCCATCAGCACGATGTTGGTCAGCAAGCGGCCATCGGCGCTGTAATGGCCGCCATCTTCATCGGCATCATCATCATCTTCGGCGCTGGTCGCCATATTACCCTTGGGCCATTCGCCAAGTGCATCGCGCGCCAGCATGACCTGCCCCACGATTTCGCCCGCGCTGAGGTTACGGACAAGGCGCATCGTTCCGGTATAACAAAAACGGCAGTTGAGCGTGCAGCCAACCTGGCTTGAAATACATAATGTGCCGCGCGCCGCATCGGGGATGAACACCATTTCAAATTCATGGCCATCGTCGGTCGTCAGCAACCATTTGCGCGTCCCATCATTGGATTGTTGCGCGGTGACGATTTTTGGCCGAGCGATCGTGAAATGTTCGGTGAGCCACGGGCGCATCACCTTGGCAATGTCGCTCATTGCGGCAAAGTCGCTGACCCCGCGATGGTACATCCAATGCCATAATTGTTTGGCGCGCAATTTGGCGGCCTTTGCATCTAGGCCCTTTTGGGTCAGCGCCGCCTGAATTTCGCCGCGCGTCATACCAATCAGGTCGATACGCCCGTCGGCGCGCGGCGCACCTTCGCGCGGCTGCACCACAGGGTCGGCATGGCCGGCAATCGGCATCAGGGGGGTGGCAATGCTGGTCATGGCGCGGCCTATAGGGCAAAGCCGCCGCCATTTCCAATGCGTTAGCGCGCGCAGCCCAATGCCGCAGCATCAATCGCGCTGGCAACGCCCGATAATGGCCAAATACTGCTGCCCCGCCCGACTGAAAGGCGCATCGTTTCGCTCGACCGCAGGCCTGCGACAATCGCCGCATCCATCCGCGCATCGCGCGCCCATGCGCCATTGCCGCGCGTCGCCAGTTCAAAGCGTCGTCCGCCAAGGTCGAGCGCGACAATTTCCCCTGCAGCGACGTTGCGCGTCAGGCGGAAATATACTTGCCCGCGCACGCGTGCGGCCGGCCAGAAACTGATCGTCGCATATTGGGCGACCCCCGCCTGCTCCGGCTCGGCAATGGCAAAGCAACGGCGCGGCAAATTGCCGCTCACGGGGTCGTGAAAGGCTGCCCACTGGCCATAGCTACCCAATGCATCGCGCGCCGATGCCGTCACCGATACGATGTTGGCGATGGTGGCCGCCGCCAAGAGGATGGCGCGCGCCAATCTCACTCGATGGTGCCTGTTGCATCCAATTGGATGATTTGCTCCTGACCGCCGCCGATCATTACCAACGTCCCCTGCGGCAGTCCTTCGGCCACCGGCACGCCAAATCGGCTGTCGGGCTCTAACCCCAGCATAATCCCGCGCAGCACCCTGCTCGACATGCCGTGCATCACCACCAGCCGGTCAGCGCCCAGCGCCTCCAGACCAGCCAACCATTCGCGCAGCCGCGCCGCGACGGCGGGATAATCCTCCCCATCCGGGGCGACCTTTGTAAAAAGACCCGTCCGTGTGCAGACAAAATCACCGATTTCCTGGCGGATTTCAGCATAATTCTGCCCCGTCCAACTGCCGACATCTATCTCATTCAGCCGCGCATCGACGTGGCGCTGGTGCCAGTCGGCGCCAATATGTTCGGCCATCACCGACAATGTCTGCTGCGCGCGCCCTGCGGGCGAACACCAAAGTTCGAGCGCCTGATGCGTCCCCAACCATTGGTTGAGCGCCGCGCCCATTTTGTCCGCTTGGCCAAAGCCGCGCCGGGTTAGCGGGGTGTGGATTTGCCCATCACCTTGCATCCGGCCGACGGCGTTGAAAATCGTTTCGCCATGCCGCGCGATGAACATGCGCCCCGCCTTTGCCATCATCCCTCCACAACCATGTTGCACCCGAAATTCGTGCGTGGACGAATTTCGAATCCGACTCTAAGGATGCTGTGGGTGAGGCGCGGGAATCGGTCAAGCCACCAACGCCGCCTTAACCGGGGTCTAGTGGGGATTTGATCCGGCAGCGACGGGTCTAAATGATAGGGAATATCTAAATCTATGCAGGCGAAGATTGAACGCGCGGTGCTGCTACGCTGTTTGGGCCACGTCCAATCGGTGGTGGAAAAGCGTAACACCATCCCCATCCTGTCCAATGTGTTGATTGAAGCGATCGACAGCAGCGTCCTTCGCGTCATGGCCACCGACCTTGATATGCAGATTATCGAATCGGTGGAGGCCAAGGTGGAAACGCCTGGCGCGACCACAGTGTCGGCGCACCTATTGTTCGAAATTGCCCGCAAATTGCCGGAGGGGAGCGAGGTCAGCCTGCAAGCCGCCGATGGTGAGATGCTGGTGCGTGCAGGCCGTTACCAATCCAAGCTCAAAACACTGCCGCGCGATGATTTCCCCGTGATTGCAGAGGGGGAATTGCCGACCAGCTTTGAACTGGGCGTTAAGGACGTGCTGGCGATTATCGAAAAAACGCGCTTTGCCATTTCGACCGAAGAAACGCGCTATTATTTGAACGGCATATTCCTCCACGTCACCGACGATGTGTTGCGCGCGGCGGCGACCGACGGGCACCGTTTGGCGCGCTATACGCTGGCCCTGCCCGAAGGGGCGCAGGGGATGAACGATGTCATCATTCCGCGCAAATGCGTTGGTGAATTGCAAAAATTGCTGTCCGAAGCGGGCGAAGGGCGCGTCCAGATCGACCTGTCGCCCAATAAAATCCGCTTTACCATCGGCAGCGCGGTGCTGACATCGAAACTAATCGATGGCACTTTCCCCGATTATACCCGCGTCATCCCGACCAGTAATGACAAATTGCTGCGGCTCGACCCCAAAAGCTTTGCCGCAGGGGTTGACCGTGTTGCCACCATCGCCAGCGATAAGACCCGCGCGGTGAAAATGTCGCTTGATACCGACAAGGTGACTCTGTCGGTGACCAGCCCTGAAAATGGCACAGCGGCGGAAGAATTGTCCGCCAGCTATGGTTCCGGCCCGATGGAGGTTGGCTTTAACGCCCGATACCTAAAGGATATTATCGACCAGATTGATTCAGACCATGTCGAATTGCATCTGGCCGACGCATCCGCCCCGACCCTGATTCGGGAGGATGATAAGTCACCGGCATTATATGTCCTGATGCCGATGCGCGTTTAGGCCCTAAATCCTCCCCCATTGGGGGAGGGGAACCGCCGCGCAGCGGTGGTGGAGGGGGCAATCGCCCGACATACTCCGTCAGAATTGTCGCCAGTTCAACGCGCCGCGCGGCTGACCCGCCAGATGCGGTTGCCTACATCATCGGCGATGAGCAGCGCGCCATCGCCCGCCACCTTGGCATCGGCGGGGCGACCCATCGCCTGTCCCTCGCCATTCACAAAGCCCGTCAAAATATCGATCGGCAGCGCGTCCAGCGGCTCCCCTTCGGCGCTGAAGGGCACAAACACGACCTTATAGCCCGCGCGCGGCACGCGGTTCCACGAACCATGGAGCGCGACGAACATACCCTTAGAAAAACTGG
>CAUJJQ010000270.1 GCA_963205285.1 Pseudomonadota bacterium
CATCGGCCCGCCGCCGACCAACAGACAATGGATATTACTGCCCCGCGCATGGAGCAGCGCCATCGCATCGATCAAAATATCGATGCCCTCATAATCATAGAAGCTACCGATAAAGCCGACCACCGGCGCATCGCCAATGCCCAATTGCGCCGCCAGCGCCGCATCGCGCGGATGGGGGGTGCCAAATTGTTCCATGTCCACCCCATTGGGGGAGACGAGGATTTTGTCGGGCGATATGCCCCGCGCAATAAGGTCGCTGCGCAGCCCTTCGCAAATCACCGCCACCGCATCAGCCCGCCGCACCGCGCGCGTTTCGAGCCAGCGGGTCAGGCGATATTTGACCGACCCTTCGCGGCCGGTACCATTGCCGACCGCCGCATCCTCCCAAAAAGCACGGATTTCATATAGGAGCGGCAAGCCCGCGCGATCCGCCACGCCCTGCGCCGCCAGCGCGCCGAGCACCGGCGAATGGACGTGCAAAATATCGGGCGCAAAATCCGCCACTACTTCGCCAAGCCGGTCGCGCAATGCCGAAATTTCGCGCCATTCACGCATCGGGCTGGCCCCGCTGCTTTGCCCCGCCGTGCGGAAAAAGCGAATAGCATCGACCATTTCGTCCCCGGGCGTATCGGCACCTTGCCCCAATTGACGCTGACCGGTCAGCCCGGCCACGTCCCAGCCGAGCGCCATTTGCGCGCGGATGATGGCGCGGGTGCGAAATGTATAACCGCTTTGCAACGGCAGGCTGTGGTCAAGTATGTGTAATACGCGGGTCATTGGCCCGCATTGCCAGCGAATGTTTAAGGCGGCGTCAACCCTAAGCTGCTAAGTCCCGCCGTATGATCGACGGCATCGCCATTTTGACCACCCATATTTTGCTGATCGTCGCCTTTTATCTGGTTGGCGCGCGCGATGATATGGATGATGAGGCACCGCCGGGCGAACGGCATCGCGGCGCGGGCTTTGGCATCGACATGCCGCAAAATACCACACCGCCATTTGGCGCACCGGACTGACGCCGCCGATGCGTGACGTATTTTTCCTTGCCTTTTTACTCGCGGCCTTTGGCCTGTCGATCAAACGGCCGTTTCTGCTGGTGATGATCTATTGCTATGTCGACATCGTCGCGCCGCAGCGGCTGTCCTACAGCCTGCTGGCCAAATTACCGCTGTCGCTCATCGCCTTTGGCCTCGCAGTTGTTACCTGGATATTCTTTGACAATAAAAAGGGGACGCGGGTCGACCTGTTGCAGGGGCTGCTCATCGCTCTCCTGATTTATTGTGGTTTGACAACTATTTATGCAGACTTCCCCAAGGAGGCGCTCGATAAATGGTCATGGGTTTGGAAGGCGCTGCTATGGTCGATATTTCTGCCGCTAACGCTGCGCACCAAATTGCGCATCGAAATGCTGGCGCTGACCATGTGCCTGAGCGCCGGGACATTGGCGATTACCGGGGGCCTGAAAACGGTGCTGGGCGGCAGCGGCTATGGTTCGCTGCAATTGCTGCTCGACGACAATAGCGGCCTGTTCGAAGGGTCGATTTTTTCGACCGTCGCCATCGCCATCATGCCGCTGATTTTGTGGCTGGCGCGCTATGGCACCATATTCAAACCATCGCGCTATGTCTGGGGCTTTGCCATCGCGCTGTGCTTTGCCTGCCTGTTGATCCCGGTGGGAACGCAGGCGCGCACCGGGCTGGTCTGTGCGGCATTTCTGGGCCTGCTTGGCTTGCGCGACAGCAAGCGCAAGGCGACCTATATCGGCATAATCGTCGGTGGGGCTTTGTTGGCCCTGCCACTGCTGCCCGCCGCATTTGCCGCACGGATGGACACAATCGGCAATTATCAGTCCGACGAATCGGCATCGACGCGCGTCGCCGTCTGGGGTTGGACGTGGAACCATGTGCTCGAACACCCGCTGGGCGGCGGGTTTGACATGTATCGCCAGAATGAGTTGCAGGTGAACAAGGTCGTCGTTCACAATGTCGGCGGGCAGATAACGCGGGAGATTATCCCTTATACCGACCGCGCCCGCGCCTTTCACTCCAGCTATTTCGAGATGCTGGGCGAACAGGGATTCCCCGGCCTTTTCCTGTGGCTGCTGCTCCAACTCATCTGCGTGATCCGGATGGAAAAAATCCGCCGCCGTTACGCAACCCCGGTTTTTGAGGATATGTGGATCCGCCCACTGGCATCGGCATTGCAGGGCGGACATATCGTCTATCTGCTCGGCAGCCTGTTCGTCGGCATCGCCTTTCAGCCGTTCATCTATATGCTGATTGCGCTGCAAATCGGGCTGCACACCTATGTCAAACGGCGGGAGGAGGAGGCGCGCTGGCGCCCGCTGACAGGCGATGTTGCCCCCGCCGCGCCGGGCACACCCACCCCAAATTTCTGACCGTAACTTCCCAACTTTATTGCAAAGCAGCATGGCCTTATCCGCCAAATCCGCTATGGGTGGAGCATACCGTTTATAAAAATGGCCGACTATAAAAATAGCCGATTACTAGATGGGATGCGAAATATGGCGGGGATTACACCACAAGCACTGGCCGCACGCGCGGGCGAAAATATAGGCACGTCCGAATGGGTGCTGGTCGATCAGGCGATGATCAATAAATTTGCCGATGCGACGGGCGACCATCAATTCATCCATGTGAACGAAGAAATGGCCAAGATGACGCCATTTGGCGGCACGATTGCCCATGGTTTCCTGACCCTGTCGCTGTTCCCGATGCTGATGGCAAAGTCCGACTGCCCGCGCGTCGACGGCGTTAAAATGGGGGTCAATTATGGCGGGAATAAAGTGCGCTTCCTCGCCCCCGTTCGTTCCGGCAAGCGCGTGCGCGCACATTTCAAGCTGCTGGAGCTGGAGGAAAAGCGCCCCAGCCAATGGCAGCAAACGCTCGAATTTTCGGTGGAGATAGAGGGGGAGGATAAGCCTGCCCTGATCGCCGAATGGATCAGCCAGTTTTTCGTCTAATTCGATGTTGCGGCGCGCAGCCGCCAGACCCAATTTTCTAGGAGTTAAGATTATGAGAGACGCCGTCATTGTCGCCACCGCCCGCACGCCGATTGGCCGGGCCTATCGCGGCGCGTTCAACAACACACCGGGTGCGACCCTGGGTGCGCTTTCCCTCGCCGAAGCGGTGCGTCGCGCCGGGATTGACGGCGCAGAGGTGGACGATGTCCTGTGGGGCAGCGCCATGCAACAGGGCACTCAGTCGAGCAATGTCGCCCGTCAGGTGGCGCTGCGCAGCGGCCTGCCGGTCACTGTTTCGGGCATGACGATGGACCGCCAATGTTCGTCGGGGCTGATGACCATCGCCACCGCCGCCAAGCAGATTATCGTCGACAATATGGACGTTGTCGCCGCCGGCGGGCAGGAATCGATCAGCCTAGTGCAGACCAAGGAAATGCGCGTCAGCCCCGACCGCAGCCTGATGGCGATGCACGGCGCCATTTATATGCCGATGCTGCAAACCGCCGAAATCGTCGCCAAACGCTATAATATCTCGCGCGACGCGATGGATGAATATGCTCTGCAATCACAGCAGCGCACCGCAGCTGGGCAGGCCGCGGGCAAGTTTGATGATGAAATTGTCGCCACAACATCGACGATGCTGGTGACCGACAAGGCGACGGGCGAAACCAGCGAACGCGAAGTGACGCTGACCAAGGATGAGGGGAACCGCCCCGAAACCACGCTCGAAGGGTTGCAGAGCCTGCAGCCGGTGCTCGGCCCCGATGCGACGATTACGGCGGGCAATGCCAGCCAATTGTCCGATGGTTCGTCGGCATCGATTTTGATGGAAGCAAGCGTTGCCGCCAAAAAGGGATTGACCCCGCTCGGCCGCTATGTCGGCATGGCAGCAGCTGGCACCGAACCTGATGAAATGGGCATTGGTCCTGTCTATGCCGTGCCCAAATTGCTGTCGCGCTTTGGCCTCAAAATGGATGACATCGGCCTGTGGGAATTGAACGAAGCCTTTGCGGTGCAGGTGCTATACTGCCGCGACACATTGGGCATTCCCAATGAACTGCTCAACGTCAACGGCGGGGCGATCTCGATCGGCCACCCATATGGCATGACCGGCGCACGCTGTGTCGGCCATGCGTTGATTGAGGGGAAACGGCGCGGCGCCAAGCATGTCGTCGTCACCATGTGCGTCGGTGGCGGCATGGGCGCTGCCGGACTGTTCGAGGTTTTCTAAGCCAGCAACGCACATTATGTTCGTGCCGCGATTTCCGGGCCGTGAAATGTGCCATTTCACTCGAAATCGCTCGGGTGTGCGTCGGTGGCGGCATGGGCGCTGCCGGACTGTTCGAGGTTTTCTACGCCAGCAACGCACATTATGTTCGTGCCGCGATTTCCGAGCCGTGAAATGTCCCATTTCACTTGAAATCATGCGCCTCTGATTGCCGCAATTTCCGAGCCGTGAAATGTCCCATTTCACTTGAAATCATGCGCCTCTGATTGCCGCGATTTCCGAGCCGTGAAATGTCCCATTTCACTTGAAATCGCTGGGGGGTGCGTCGGTGGCGGCATGGGCGCAGCCGGGCTTTTCGAAGTGTTCTAAGCCCTCTCTCCAGAACTGGAACAAAACCCGCTGGTTGCAAAACCGGCGGGTTTTTTTGTGCCGAATACATATGCAGCGGGCAAAGAAAAGGGGCGGCACCTTTCGGCACCGCCCCAAATCTTGAGACCGTCAGTCGGACTTAGCTGCCCGAACCAGGGCCGTAGTTGATTTCAACACGGCGGTTCTGGTCGTTGCGGACGCCATCGGGCGTCGGCACGCGGTTCACGGTTTCACCAAATGCGCGGGTCGTGGTGGCCGAGGCGGGGATACCGCGCGCGGACATATAGGACTGCACATTGTTGGCGCGACGTTGCGACAGACCGACGTTGTATGTCGGGCGGCCCGAACGGTCAGCGTGACCGGCAATCATCACCGTGGTGTTGCGGCAATTCGCATAGGCGCTGATCGCGTTGTCGAGGGTCTGGGCAGCATCAGCAGTGATGTTGTCCTTATCCCAATCGAAGAACACGATGTACGGCCCCGTGTTGCAAGCCACAACCGGCGGCGGCGGCGGCGGCGGCGGCGGAGGCGGCGGCGGCGGCGGCGGAGGGGGCGGAGGCGGCGGCGGCGGCGGCGGTGCTACCGGTTCACCGAAGCTGTACGTCAGCGTGCCCATCAGCGAGTGCGAACGGAAGCGCGTGTTGACGTCGCGGCCCAGACGATCGACCAGATCAACACCATCGGCGTTGAAGAAGCGATAACGCAGACCAACGTCGATGTTGCGGCTCAGCGGTGCTTCGACGCCGGCAATCGCTTGCCATGCAAAGCCCGTGTCCGAATCATTCAGCCAGACGGGAAGTGCGAAAACCGACTTCACCTTGGTGCGCGCAACGCCGACACCACCGCCGAAGTAGCCGTGGATGCCGTCATCTTCACCAATGTCGAACAAGCCGTTCAGCATGAAGCTGAGCGCGCTCGAATTGCCATTGGTGTCGCGAACGCCCAAAATGGTCGCATTTGCGGCCGCACCACCGGGGATGCCGGCAGACGTGATGTTCAGGCCATTGGCTTCGGCCTGGCGATAGCCGACTTCTACTTCGGCGCGAACCGAACCAAAGTCGTAGCCAACAACGCCACCGAAATCATAGCCATATTTGTGGTCGGCGGTGGCTGCATTGTTGAAATTGGCGATGTCGAGAGGAAGATCCTCGACAATCATCAC
>CAUJJQ010000271.1 GCA_963205285.1 Pseudomonadota bacterium
TCGTCGATTTGCCGTTGGTGCCGGTGATGGCAACCACCCGATGCGCGGGCAAATGGGCGCGGGCGAGCGCGAATAATTCGATATCCCCGATGATGCGTTTACCCATCTGACGCGCCATTTGTGCAACCGGATGGCGGTCGAGCGGTACCCCGGGGGAGAGGAGGAGCGCATCACATACGGCGAGCAGCGCGGCATCAATCGACGCGATGGTCGCGCCCAGTGCCGCTGCGGCATCGCGGGCATCGTCCCTGTCATCCCAACCGCTGACCTTTGCCCCCGCCGCGACCATCGCCGCGACGCTCGCCAACCCCGTCCGCGCAAGGCCGAGCATGGCAAAATGCCGCCCGGCGACCCCGGGGCCCAGGGGAAAGATATCTTCCTTGCGGCTCACCGGATTTTGAGCGTGGCAAGCCCTGCCAGCGCCAGCACGATCGACACGATCCAGAAACGCACGACCACGGTCGATTCGCTCCACCCCAATTGTTCGAAATGGTGGTGGATGGGGGCCATGCGGAACACCCGCCTGCCGGTGCGTTTGTAAAAACCGACCTGAATGATGACCGACAAAGCCTCCACCACGAACAGGCCGCCGACGACGGCGAGCACGATTTCATGCTGCGCGGTGACCGCAATCGCGCCGAGCGCCCCGCCCAGCGCCAGCGACCCCGTATCGCCCATGAATATCGCGGCGGGGGGCGCATTATACCATAGGAACGCCAACCCCGCGCCAATTATCGCGGCGCAGAAAATCGCCAGATCGCCCGCCCCGACGACATGGGGGATGCCCAGATAGGTGGCAAATTTGGCGTTGCCGGTCAGATAGGCGATGACCAAAAAGGTCAGGCTGGCGATAATCACCGGAAAGGTCGCAAGCCCATCCAACCCATCGGTCAAATTGACCGCATTGCCCGCGCCGACGATGACCAGCATCGCGAAAACATAATAAAAATAACTAAGTTCAACATATTGGCCCGAAACAAAGGGCAGATAAAGCCCCGTTCCGGTGCGCTGAAGAATTAGGATACAGGCAATCCCTGCCACCGCAAATTCGGCGAGCAGGCGGATTTTGCCCGATACACCCTTGTGGCTGCGCTTAGTCACCTTGTCAAAATCATCGAGGAAACCGATCAAGCCAAAACCCAGCGTCACGAACAAACAGGCCCAGACAAGGCTGTTCGACAAATCCATCCACAGCAGCGATGAAATGGTGAGCGAGATGAGGATCATCAGCCCGCCCATCGTCGGCGTGCCCCGTTTGGCGAGGTGGCTTTGCGGCCCATCTTCGCGGATGGGTTGGCCCTTGCCCTGCTTCACCCGCAACATCATGATGAATTTGGGCGCGATGATGAGGCCGATGAGCATGGCGGTCGCAATCGCCGCCCCCGACCGAAAGCTGAGATAGCGGATGAGGTTGAGCGGGCCGGGAAAACCCAAATGTTCCGCGAGCAGATATAGCATTATGCACCCCCGCCCGTCAGCGCGGCAACGACGCGCGACAGGCCGACCGAATTGGAACCTTTGACCAACAGTCGATCCCCGTCACATAATGCGCGCGAAATATCGTCTGCCAGCCCTTCAATATTGTCGCCATGCGCGAATGCGATGCGTCCTTCAAGTGCGTGCGTGAGCGGGGCCATTTCCGCCCCTACCAGCCAGACAAATTGCACCCCGGCGGCGCACAGGTCATCGGCCAATGCCGCATGATAATGGTCTGATTGCGCACCCAATTCCTTCATCGCGCCGAGCAGCGCCAGCGCACGACCCCCACCCGCCGCGTCGCGCCCCAATTGGGCGATGGTCGCGCGCATCGATGCCGGGTTGGCGTTATAGCTTTCATCGATCAGCAGCGCATGGCCGCCCGATGGCAGCGCCAGTTCATATCGCGCACCGCGCCCCGCCAAACCGGGCAAATCCGCGAGCGCCAGCCCTGCGGCGGCGAGGTCGCCGCCCACCGCATCAACCGCCGCCAGCACCGCCATGGCATTGGCGACCCAATGTTCGCCGGGCGGGGCAAGTTGAAAGCACAATGTGCGCCCTGCCCATTCGGCGGTGACCAGCGACCCGCCAGTCAGGCTGTCGCCCACCCAGTCGCGCGCGCGCGGCATCGCCCCTTCCCCTATACCAAAGCGGATGATGTGCGCCGCACCCGCGCGGTTCGCCGCCGCTGCCAACCGGTCGGCAAAGGGGCTGTCGTGCGGGATGATGGCATAGCCCCCAGCCTCCAGCCCCCTAAAAATCTCGGCCTTGGCATCGGCAATTTGTTCGACGCCGGTAAAATGGCCGACATGCGCGGGCGCTATGGTGGTGATGATGGCGACGTGCGGGCGCACCAGCATCGTCAATTCGGCAAGTTCGCCGACATGGTTCATCCCCATTTCGAGGACGGCATAGCGCGTGTCGCGCGGCATCCGCGCGAGGCTGAGCGGCACGCCGGTATGATTATTATAGCTTTTGACCGACTTATGGACACGGCCGGGGCAATGCCGCTCCAGCGCGGCGGCCAGCGCCTCCTTGGTGCCGGTCTTACCCGCCGATCCAGTAACTCCGATGATCCGCCCCGCACAGCGCGACCGCGCCGCGCGTGCCAAGGCTTGCAGCGCGGCGAATGAATCCGCCACCTCCACATGCGGCGCGTCAATCGCCTGTTCGCAGATGATGCCCGCCGCACCCGCCGCCAGCGCGCGGTCGATATAGGCATGGCCATCGGCCTGTTCGCCGCGCATCGCGATGAACAAATGGCCAAGTTCCACTTCACGGCTGTCGAAACTGACGCCGGTCACGACAAATTCTTCGGACAGGCGGCCGCCGGTCGCCGCAGCGATTTCGCTGCCGCTCCAAAGGGGGGTGAGGCGCACGGCCATATTCATCGCGCCGCTTCCTCCCGCGCGACGCTGGCA
>CAUJJQ010000272.1 GCA_963205285.1 Pseudomonadota bacterium
CGCCACCGTAGGTTTCGCTGAAATACGCCGCCGAGCGCCCGGTCGCATGGTATCCGGGCATATCCTCCATCTCCAGCATCAGCACGCTGGCATGGGGGGCGAGTTCCGCCGCCAGCCCTGCCCCTGCAATTCCCGCCCCGATAATCGCAATGTCAAAGCGGCTCATGCCCCGCTTACCCCCTCCAGAAACGTCGATATCCGCGCCATGACATCATCGCGCACGCTGTCGGCTTCGCGCAATAATTCATGCGCCGCCTCGCGCCCATAGACATGGACTTGCCCGTGCGGCAAGCGCGCAAGCAACGCGCGGGCCCGTCGCGCCGACACCAATAAATCATGCCCCGCCACCAGCGCGAGCACCGGACAGGCGATGCGTTCGACCCCGCCCGATGTCGCTAGATGGATGAAACTGGCATAGGCCGCTGCCACCCACTGCCAGCTCGCCGGCCCGATGGCGAGGTCGGGGTGCGCCGTGCGCCAAAATTGTTCGTCGGCATAGCGCGTGCCATCATGCGTCAACAGCCCCTGCCGCGCGGCGGGGGGCGATCCGGGCTTTTCGCTCAATTTCCATGCGCGGTGATCAGGCTGCGTCATCCGCACCATCATCTGCGCAATCCAGAAACCCATGCGGTCGGGGTAAGGCGCGGTAAAGCCCAGCATCGGCGCACTCAGCACCGCACCATCGGGGACAATCGCCCCATCGGCGAGCGCGCGCAGCAATAAATGTCCGCCCATCGAATGACCGATCAGGAAATGCGGCCCCGGTGTGCGCGCGCGCCATGCGGTAAAATATTGGTCGAGGTCGTCGATCCAGACGCGAAAATCATCGGCATGGCCAACCACCGGGTCGCTGCCCATCCGCCCCGAACCACCCTGCCCGCGCCAGTCGAAACTTTCGACGCACCAGCCCGCATTGGTCCATTGGGCAAAGCATTCGAGATATTTTTCAAAATGATCACCGCGCCCCCCCATGAAAAGAATTGACCCGCGCGCGTCCGGCGGAAGCGGAAAGCGCAAAGTCCGCAACAACCAACCATCCGCTGCCGCCCAACTGCCAATCGCACTGCCATCGGGAAAGGCGCGGCGGCAGGCCTGAGGGTCGAGCGGGGTTGGGGCGATCGAGGAGTCTTTTGGCGGCATGGCCCATGGTTACGGTTTGGCAACCTTGTTCGTCTAGGGATTTCCAACATTTCAGGGGGATTTGATGTCGGCCGCACCCATTTTGCTTGCCAGCCTGCTTGGCTTGCTGCTGCTCTATGCTGCGTGGGGTGATTTACGTCGCCGCGAAATACCAAATTATTTGAACGCCTTGATTGCGCTATGCGCACCTGCTGCCTGGTATGTCCTCCATTTGGATGCCATCCAAATCGGCTGGCAAGTCGGCTTGGCAGTAGCGGTTTTCCTACCCTTTGCGCTGCTTTTCTTTGCAGGCGGCATCGGCGGGGGCGATGTAAAAATGCTCGGCGCGATGGCGCTGTGGATCCGCCCGTCGCTGATCCTTCCCTTTTTATTGCTGATGGCCCTCGTCGGCGGCGGCATCGCGGCGGTGATGATCGTGCGCCGCCGCATGGGGCGCGGTCCCGAAAAACCAGAGCTGCCCTATGGCGTTGCCATATCGGCGGCGGGCTTTTGGGTCATCTACCAACAGTTTGTTAACCATTTTCCGCTTAATCCCGTCAACTGAATGGAAGGTCGACCCATTTTGGTGGTCGAGGAGGCAGAGCCGTCATGGATGTAAGGAAGATTGCCCTGATCGTCGTTGCGATGATCGTCGCCCTGGGCGCCGCTTTCGGCGTCAACATGTTAATGCGCGACAGCACGACGCCGCAAGCGCGCGCCGCCGCTGCGCCGGAGATAACCGGACCCAAGGTTCTGGTCGCCACGCGCGCGCTGCCGATTGGCACGATTTTGACCGCCGATGCACTGCGGTATCAGCCCTGGCCCGAAGGGTTGGTCAAACCCGACCAATATTATATGGAAGAAGGCTCCAACGTCCAGTCGCTGGTCGGCTCGGTCGTGCGTATCGCGGTTACGGCGGGTGCGCCGGTGACCAAGGGCAGCCTGGTCAACCCACGCGACCGTGGTTTCCTCGCCGCCGCGCTTGGCCCCGGCATGCGCGCTGTTACCGTGCCCTTGTCGCCCGACCAAGGGGTTGCCGGTTTCGTCTTTCCGGGTGACCGGGTCGATGTCCTGCTCACCCTCGATTTAGAGGATGAGGAAAATAGCTCGGCCAAACTGCATACATCCGAAACCATTGTTCGCAATCTGCGCGTGCTGGCGGTTGACCAGCGCACCGTGCCGACCGGCGAAAATGGCGAATCCACACCGCAGGTCTATGCGACCGTCACACTCGAAGTGACGCCGCAGATTGCCGAAGCGGTTGCGGTTGCCCGCACCACTGGCACCATCAGCCTCGCGCTGCGGTCCATTGCCGATAATGCCGGCGAACTCGAAGCATCCATCGCCGATGGCAGCGTGTCTGTACCACGCGATGGTGACGCCAACGCCGAAGCGCGGCTGTTGCGCGGCATGTCGTCGCGTCCGTCGATGGCGCGGGGCGGGGCAACAACCGGTGGTGATGTCTCGCGCTATCTGCGGCGTGGCTTTGCCGGTGTCCGTGCCCCTGCTGCCCCCATGGTGGGCGGCGAAAACAACCCTGGCAATGGCGCGCCGTCTGCCGCCCCTGCTGTTCCCCAAGGCCCGGTCGTGCGCGTGACGCGCGGCGATCAGGTCACCATCGTCCCGGTCGGGAGGTAAGAAGATGCACGCCCATAATAAGAACCGCAGCCTGATGCACGCCGGCCGTATCGCCATCGCCATCGCGCTAAGCGCCTGCGTGGCCACCCCGGCCGTGCTCTATGCGACGCCGGGCGAGCAGGTGGAAAATAACGAGCTTAACCTGTCGGTTGGCCGTGGCCGCCTGATCAACCTGCCGGCCCCTGTCAGCGATGTTTTCGTCGCCAATCAGGAAGTGGCCGATGTCCAGGTGCGTTCCGCCACCCAGATTTATGTGTTCGGTAAGGCACCGGGTGAAACCAGCGTTTATGCAACCAGCGGCGCGGGCCGGGTGGTGTATTCGGCGGTGGCACGGGTCGGCAATAATATCGAAACCATCGATCAGATGCTGGCACTCGCCATGCC
>CAUJJQ010000273.1 GCA_963205285.1 Pseudomonadota bacterium
CAACAGTTTCATGCGAAAGACATTGGGTTGCTGGCGCGCGACATCGACCGCGCCCATGAAAATGGTGCAGGGCAGGCCGAACAATGCCGCCACCGTCGCGGTCGCCACGCCATGCTGCCCCGCGCCGGTTTCGGCGATGACGCGTTTTTTCCCCATCCTTTTGGCGAGCAATATCTGGCCGATGCAATTGTTAATCTTGTGTGCGCCGGTGTGGTTCAAATCTTCGCGCTTCAAATAGATTTTTGCCCCGCCCAGATGGTTTGACAGCCGCTCCGCATGCCACAAAGGGCTGGGCCGCCCGACATAATCGCGCAGCAAGCGCCGAAACTCTGCATCAAATGCGGGGTCGGCCTGTGCCGCGCGATATTCCGCCTCCAGATCAAGGATCAGCGGCATCAATGTTTCGGCGACATAGCGCCCGCCATAGGGGCCGAAATGCCCCGCACTATCGGGTTGATTGCGCAAACTGTTGGGCGAAACGGGGGCGACGCTGGTCATGGTGGGCGTTTCCATAAGCGGATAATCCGCCTTGTCTATAGCGCGCGGGGGGAACATGCTGCCGGTCAATCAGCTTCAATGGGGGGAGTCGCTACATGAACCGACGGGAAGTCCTATTTTCGGGCGGCGTGGGACTGGCGGCGAGTGTCGCTGCCCCCGCGCTGGGGCGTGGGCGCGGTGCATCGCGCCTGCGGGTTGGCATGATCGGCACGGGTGCGCGCGGGCGCGTCCATTTGCAGGAATTATTGCGGCGGGATGATGTCGATGTCACCGCGATTGCCGACATCGACCCCTATGTCATCGATGCCGCACTCGGCCAATTTGATGCCGCCGCCAAGCCGCGCCCGCGTGTGTTCACGGGTGATGCGGATGCGTGGCGCGCGATGTTGGTGCGCGGCAGCATCGATGCAGTGTTTATTGTGACGCCATGGGAACATCATAAGGCGATGGCGATTGCCGCGATGGAAGCAGGCGTCGCGGTTGGCTGCGAAGTGGTGGCGGGGATTAGCCTGCAAGACCATTGGGACGTGCTCGACACCCAATTGCACACCCAGACCCCCTATATGCTGCTCGAAAATGTGTGTTTCCGGCGTGATGTCATGGCGGTACTCCACATGGTGCGGCAGAATATGTTCGGGGAGATTTTGCATCTGGAGGGCGGCTATCAGCATGATTTGCGCAATGTGAAATTCAACAGCGGCGTGCCCGGCCGCCCCTATGGCGGGGGCGCGGAATTTGGCGCGGCTGGCTGGTCAGAGGCGCGCTGGCGCACCGACCATAGTGTGCGCCGCAATGGGGATTTATACCCCAGCCATGGCATCGGCCCCTGCGCCATGTGGGCCAATATCAACCGGGGCAATCGTTTCACCCGCCTGACCAGTTTTGCGAGCAAGGCGCGCGGTTTGCACGAATATGTCGTGGCAATGGGCGGGCCAAACCACCCCAATGCGTCGGTGCGTTTTGCGTTGGGCGATGTGGTGACGACGATGATTAGTTGCGAAAATGGCGAAACCATCATGCTCAGCCACGACACTAATTCGCCGCGCCCCTATAGTCTGGGGTTTCGCGTGCAGGGCACGCGCGGGCTGTGGATGGATGTCAATCAGTCGCTTTATATAGAGGGGGTTAGCCCGGAACCGCACCGCTGGCAGGCGGCAGCCGACATGTTGGCAACGAACGATCATCCGCTCTGGCGGCGCTATGCTGATCGTGCGGCAGGGGCCGGGCATGGCGGGATGGACTGGTTCGTCATCAACGCCTTTATCGAGGCACTAAAGGCGGGCGATCCGATGCCGATCGACATTTATGATGCCGTGACGTGGAGCGCGATTACCCCATTGTCCGAACAGTCCATCGCCAATGGTAACCAGACGCTCGATTTCCCGGACTTTACACGCGGTGGCTGGCGGACGCGCGAACAGCATTTCGCGATGGGCGAAAATTACTAGGGCGATTACGCGCTCCGCGCAGCGCGGATGAAGGCGACGATTTTGTCACAGTCTTTAGTGCCGTCGGTTTCGACGCCGGAGGATACATCGACCGCGCCTGCGCCGCTTTGGCCGATGGCCGCCGCGACATTACAGGGGTTCAGCCCGCCGGCCAGAAACCACGGCAACGGGTGGGGAGCGGTTGGCAATAACGTCCAGTCAAAGGCAAGGCCAAGCCCACCTGTCAGACTTGCCCCTTTGGGCGGTTTCGCATCGTAGAGGATATGGCTGACCGCGCCCGAATAGGCGGCGCCCTGGTTCAGATCGGCGCGTTCGCGGATGCCAATGGCTTTCCAGACATCACCGCCCAGATGCGCGGCAAAGGCTGGGCTTTCCGCGCCATGTAATTGCACGGTGTCAGTGCGACTGATGTCCCGGATGCGCGCAATTTCGGCGGCTTCGGCATCGACAAACAGCGCAACCGGCGTGATGCGCCCCGCTGCGCGCGCCACCAATGCAGCGGCGGCTTCGGGCGCAATATAGCGCGGGCTGGCGGGGCAAAAATTAAAGCCGATGTGGCTCGCCCCCGCGATGATGGCGGCGTCCAGCGCTTCAGGCGTGGTGATGCCGCAGATTTTTACACGAATGGGCATGCGCTGGGTTGGCTTATAATGTTGCTTCGATGGCGCGCGCCGCCTCCAGCGGGTCGTTGGCGCGGGTAATCGGCCGTCCAATCACCAAAATGGATGCGCCATCGCGCGCTGCCTGGGCCGGGGTGACCGCTCGTTTCTGATCCCCCATGTCACCATTGTTCGGGCGCAGGCCGGGGACAACATAAAAACCATCGGGCCACAGGCGGCGAACATGCGCCAGTTCATTGCCCGAACAGACGATGCCATCCAGCCCCGATTCGCGGGCGAGCAACGCCAGCCGATCCACCTGATCCAGCGCGCTGCCGACCATGCCGACGTCGCGCATATCCTCCCCATCCAGACTGGTGAGCAAGGTGACACCAACGACGCGGGTGTGGCTGGGCGCGGCGGCCTTTGCATCCTCCATCATCGCGCGGCCACCGGCGGCATGCACCGTAACCACGGCGGGTTCGAGCGGCGCGATGGCGCGCATCGCCTTGGCCACCGTATTGGGAATATCGTGGAGTTTCAGGTCGAGGAACAATGGCAGGCCCAGTTGCGCAATGGCGTGCACCCCATGGTGGCCATTGGCATAGAAAAACTCCATCCCCAGCTTATACCCGCCGACATGGCCACGCACCTGTTTGGCCAGCGCCAGCGCGCCGTCCAGATCCTGCGTATCAAGGGCAAGGTAAATGCGCGCGGTCATGGTGTTGGCGTTGCCGTTTCATTGCTGCTGGCCGGTGCACGCAGTTGGGTGATAACCTGTTCCTGCACCGCAATTTTGCGCCCCAGCCGCCAGCGATTGCCCATGTTGAACAAAAATGGCGGCAAAAAGCCAATGACAAAGACCAAGAGAATCAGGATCGACAGTGGCAGTTCGGCGACATAGCCCGGCCAAACCGCAACCGCGACCGGCTGACTGTTGAACAGCGCGAAAATAGTCAGCGCGATGGCGAGGATGACCCAGCAGATGGTGCGTAAGCTTTGCATATTTT
>CAUJJQ010000274.1 GCA_963205285.1 Pseudomonadota bacterium
TCTGGGACGCCCACGTCGTCGCCGATCTGGGCGCTGATGAGGCGCTGCTCTACATCGATCGCCACATCGTCCACGAGGTATCCAGCCCGCAATCGTTCGTGTCGATGCGCAAGGCAGGTCGCCGGTTGCGCCGCCCCGAAACGCACTTGGCCGTGGCCGATCACGCCATCCCCACGCGCCAGCGCGACGCGATTGATGACCCCCAAGCCGCCGCGCAAATCGCCGAACTCGAAGCCAACGTGGCCGAATTTTCGGTGCCCTATGCCGCACTGTCCGGTCCGGAACAGGGCATTGTCCACGTCATCGGCCCCGAAACCGGCTTCACCCTGCCCGGCACCACCGTGGTCTGCGGCGATAGCCACACCACCACGCACGGCGCATTCGGCGCGCTGGCATTCGGCATCGGTGCCAGCGAACAGACCACGGTCATGGCCGCACAAGCCCTGCGGCAAACCAAAGCGCGCACGATGAAAGTCGAACTGGTGGGAACCCGCCACCCGCTCACTTTCGCCAAGGATATCGCGCTCGCCCTGATCGCAAAAATCGGCGCAAACGGCGCGGTCGGCCATGCGGTCGAATATGTCGGCCCTGCCGTTTCTGCCATGACGATGGCTGAGCGCATGACCTTGTGCAACATGACGATAGAGGCTGGCAGCCGCATCGGCCTTGTCGCGCCTGATGAAATCACCTTCGCCTTCATCAAGGGCCGCCGCCTCGCCCCCAAGGCCGAACTGTTCGATGCCGCTTGCGCCTATTGGCGCACGCTCCCCAGCGATGCAGGCGCACAGTACGATAAAGTCGTCACACTCGATCTGGCGCAGATCGCTCCGCAAGTCAGTTGGGGCACCAGCCCCAACCAGACCCTGCCGGTCACCGCGCGCCTGCCCGATCCTGCGCACATCGCCGACCTGTCCGAACGGCGCGAAGCGGAAAAAGCACTGGCCTACATGGGCCTTGCCCCGGGCGCACCCCTGCTGGGAACGCCGGTCAGCCACGTCTTTATCGGGTCATGCACCAATGGCCGGATCGAAGACTTGCGCGCCGCCGCCGCCATTGCATTGGACCGCAAGGTGGCCCCCGGCATCAAAGCCATCGTCGTCCCCGGCTCTGCCGCCACCCGCGCCGCTGCGCAAGCCGAAGGGCTTGACCGCATCTTCACCGCCGCCGGGTTCGAATGGCGCTTTGCAGGCTGTTCGATGTGCGTTGCCATGAACGATGATCGCCTTGCCCCCGGAGATCGCTGCGCTTCCACCAGCAACCGCAATTTCGAAGGCCGCCAGGGCGCAGGCGGACGCACCCATTTGATGAGCCCCGCCATGGCCGCCGCCGCCGCCATCGCAGGCCACATTGCCGATGCGCGGGAGTATGTCGCATGACCGGCTTTACTACCGTCACCGGCCCCGCCGCCGCGATGCCAGAGGAAAACATCGATACCGATATCATCTTCCCCGCGCGCTTCCTGCTGCTCACCGCGCGCGAAGGCTTGGGGAAACACGCCTTCCATGATCGCCGCTATCATGCCGATGGCACCGAGGTGGCGGGCTATGTGCTCAACACCGATCCCTTCCGCAGCCCCCCCGTCATCGTCGCAGGCGCAAATTTCGGCTCGGGCTCCAGCCGCGAACAGGCGGTCTGGGCGCTGCACGGCCTTGGCGTGCGCGCGGTAATCGCGCCTGCCCTGGGCGAGATTTTTCACAACAATTGCCTGCGCAATGGCGTCATCCCGATCATCCTGCCGCCCGAAACGGTCGCGCAACTGCTCGGCCATGCCGCTGCCGGAACCGCCTTCACCGTCGATCTCGAAGCGCAAACCGTCACCGTCGCAGGCCAGCCGCCCATTCCCTTTGCCATCCCGCCCGAAAGACGGCTTGCGCTGCTCAACGGTTGGGACGAAACCGACCTCGTGCTAGCGCGCTATGCCGATGACATTACCGCTTTCGAGAACACCCAACGCCAGACCCAGCCCTGGCTCTACGCTTAAGGACCCCGCCGCATGAGCGACGACGCTGCTGACCTGCTCGCCAATTACAAGAAAGCCTATGATCGCCGCGTCGGCTTCGGCAGCCGCCCGGCGCTGATCCTGATCGATTTCTGCATGGGCTATTTCGATGAATCCTGCGATCTCTACGCAGGCGTCGATGATGCCCTCGCCTCGGCGCTGCGCGTCCGCGCCGCCGCGCGCGCCGCTGGCGTTCCGGTCATCCTCACCAACGTGGTCTATCATCCGATGGCGCTCAACGGCGGGCGCTTCTTTGAAAAGGCCGCCCCGCTCCAAAACTTCCTCGAAGGCAGCCCGATGGGCGCATGGGGTCCGGGGCTTGAACCCTTCGCCGATGAACTCGTCGTTTCCAAACAATACCCCAGCGCCTTCTTCGGCACCTCGCTCGCTTCAACCCTCACCGCGATGGGCGTGGATTCGGTCCTCCTCACCGGTCTCACTACATCGGGCTGCGTCCGCGCCAGTTGCGTTGATGCCATGAGCCACGGCTTCCGCACCGCCGTCATCGCCGATGCCTGCGGCGACCGCCACCCCGCCCCCCACGAAGCCAACCTGTTCGACATGAACGCCAAATACGCCGACGTCGTCAGCGAAGATGAAGCCGTCGCCTTTTTTGATGGGTTGCGCGGGTAAACCTGCTTCCCCCTCCCGTTTACGGGAGGGGTCGGGGGTGGGCCTGCAACGCCCGCAACTACAAACAAACCGCCTCCAACCGCGCACCCCAAGCCGTCACCGCAACAACCCGCGCGCCCGCGCCATAAGGCGCCCACACAAACGCCTCCGGCCCAGAAACCGCACAGCCTCCCGCGCGCGCCTTTCCGGCAAAACCGGCCAAATCGCTCACTGGAAACCGCAAGGCCGCCCAGCCCCGATTGGGCGCAACACAAGTCGCGGAAAAATCATGCCCCCGCACCCCGAACGCGATCACCTCGACCGAACCCTCCATCCGGCCCTGCGGATGGTAAATCCCGATCTGCATCGGGATCTTTGGCGCCAGCGATAGCGGCAGGCCCATGCAGTTCGCCCCGCTTTCATCAATCGCCGCGAACCCTTGCGTCTCCTGCACCACCTGCCAGCCCAGCGCATCCCGGTACAACGCCCGCGCCACGTCAAAATCCGGCACGATCTGCGTGGAATTGAACACCCACGAAGCCGGCCCGCCCAACCCCTCATATCCGGTCAGCGCGGGCCGCAACCGCTCCATCAGCGCGATGCACAGCCCGTCAGCATCGCTCTCCACCACCTCGCGCACGGACACCGGCCCGAAGTCCCATTCGGTCACCGGCGCATGGGCCACAAACCCCGCCGCACCAAACGCCGTATGCAACGGCCCAATCCCCGCCAGCGCGCGCACGTTTATATCGAAAATCCCGCCGGTGTCCCAAGCCTGCGCCCCGTCGCGCATCCGCTCTGCCACGGGACCTGCAAACTGCACCAGCCGGATCGCACCGAGCGCCGCCTCCGGATGCCCGATCAGGATTTCGAACGCACCGTCCGAAGTCGTGCCGGAATACCTTTCGACGAACCCCGTCGCCGCACAAAGCCGCACCGCACTGGCACGCGCGTCCGCAACAATGCCGACCGCCTCGTCAAAACCGTTATCCAGTGCAATCATGGCACCAGATTGCGCCAAACGTGCACCGAACGCCACCTGCGCAAATCCGCAATCCGCTGTGCGAACAATGCCTGATCCATAAAGCCCGCAACGCCAAAAGCGCGCATTTATTGGCCCATGAAAGCACACGGACGCCTGTCAGGCCGCATCGCAGTCATCACCGGCGCAGGCCTCGGCATCGGCAAAGCCACCGCCCTGCGCTTCGCCGAAGAAGGCGCAACGCTGGTACTGGCAGAGCGCGACGCCGATCGCCTCGCTGCAATAACCGATGAATTACAGTTACTTGATGCAAACATATTACCCATGAAATGCGATGCCACCTGCGAAGCAGACATCGCAGCGCTCGCCCAAGCCGCCGCCACGCTCGGCCCTGTATCCATCCTCGTCAACAATGTCGGCGGCGGGAAAAGCGGGCGGATCACCGATCTCTCCCTGGCAGATTGGGAACACACCATGGCGCTTTCCCTGCGCTCGATGTTCCTGTGCACCCGCGCCTTTGTCCCTGTAATGCAAGCACAAAATTACGGCCGCATCGTCTGCCTGTCCTCCGGCGCGCGCAATGGCAGCGTCTGGAATGCGTTCCACACCGGTGCCAGCGCTTACTCTACCGCCAAGGCCGGTGTCATCGGCTTTGTCCGCGCGCTGGCCATCGAACTGGCCGATGCGGGGATCACCATCAACGCTGTCGCCCCCGGCCCCATCGATACCGAACTGGCCGGACCATACCTGCGGCAGATGCACGACAAAGGCCTTGAATATTCGCCCATTCGCATGACCCCGCTGCACCGCCTCGGCACGCC
>CAUJJQ010000275.1 GCA_963205285.1 Pseudomonadota bacterium
ATCGTGCAGGCAATGGCCGCGGCGGTAATCGTGGCACCGGCTATACCGACAGCGATTCCACGGATCGGGCAGGAAACGGACGTGGTGGCCGGCGTGGTAATACCGGCTTTACCGACAGCGACAGCGTTGATCGCGGCGGCAATGGTCGCGGAACCAACAATGGCCGCACCGACGGTGACAGTTCTGATCGGGCAGGGCGGGGCCGTTCGGGCTATACTGACAGTGATAGCCGCGACCGTGCAGGCCATGGGCGCGGGCCAAGCCCGGGCTAATCATCGTGCCTGATGTATCAAAAGGGGGTGGAGTTATCCGCCCCCTTTTTTGCAGCTTGGATAAATGGGGGTTGGCATGGGTGATGGGTTTTTGACACGCTGGCAGGGCGATCCACTCAGTGCGTTATTGGGCACAGAAAACAGTGCAATGTTTCTTGATGTCATTTTTGAGCGGGATTTTTGCCTGTCACGCGCGCCGGCGACAGATCGTTTCGCTGGCCTTGTAACGCTCGCCGATGTTGACCGGATTGTAACCGGCACCGACCTCAAAGACGGGGACATAGTGCTGGCCAATGCGGGTAGCGGGCATACCGATGCCGGTGCGTATGTTGATGGCGGCGGCTTTATAGACCGTGCGGCAATAGCGCGCTTTTACCGTGAGGGTGCGACCGTCATCGTTAATCAGGCGCAGCGATTTTTGCCCGCTTTGGGGCAGCTTTGCCAGGGGATGGAACATATATTCTCCTGCCATGTGCAGACCAATTTATACCTCACGCCGCCGGGGCAGCAGGGCTTTGCCACCCATTTTGACAATCATGACGTGTTCGTCATTCAAGTGGAGGGGGAAAAGGCTTGGCGTCTGCTCGGCGTGCCGCTTGACCTGCCGTTTCGCGGGGAAAAATTTGATTCCACCGCCCACGCCAGCGGCGAACTGCGCGAAGAATTTACGCTGCACGCGGGCGATTGTCTCTATGTGCCGCGCGGTATGATGCATGATGCCGCGACCAGCGGCGACGCACCCAGCCTGCACATCACCGTTGGCTTGATCAACAAAACATGGGCTGATTTGCTGTTGGAAGCGGTTGCAGAGGCGGCACTGCGCCTGCCCGACTTGCGTTCCAGTCTACCGCCGGGCTTTGCGCGTGGCGATTTTGACCGCACGGCGGCGCGAACGACACTGACCAATTTACTGCAACAATTGGCGGCGAATGTGACGCTGGATCCGGCGCTCGACCTCCTTATCGATCAGCATATCCGTTCGCGCGCTGCGTTGAATGCGGGCAGCCTGATGGACCGGGCGCGGCCCATTGCACCTGATGAGCCACTGGTTCGCGTGGCAGAAGCGGCGGCGCGCCTGGCACGTGAAGGCGATGGCTGGTGCCTGATCGTTCCGGGCGGTGATGCTGATTTTCCAGCCGAAGCAGGTGCAGTGCTGGCGCGCGCAGTGGGTGGTGGTGCGTGCACACTTGCGGAACTATGCGTTGTGGCGGGCGGTCAAATGTCAGACGATGCGGTTGAGGATTTGACGCGCCGCCTGATGGATTATGGCCTGCTACGCCGTGCGGCAATGGGCAACTGACAGGGCAGGTTCGGGATATTTGGTTGCGCAGGCATAGCGCAGCGTTAGGTTATGCACCCTAGCTACAAGGACGCATCCATGTCCAAGCAAGTGGTGTACGAAGGCGCCAATGTTATCATTGTTGGTGGCGGACCGGCGGGGATGATGGCGGGGCTGTTGCTGGCGCGTGCGGGCGTTTCGGTCGCGGTGCTCGAAAAACATGGCGATTTTTTCCGCGATTTTCGCGGCGATACCGTCCACCCATCGACCATGCAATTACTTGATGATCTGGGCTTGCTGGGGCAATTTTTGGCGCGCCCCCACAATCGCATCGACCGGGCGGAGATTTATTGGAACGACCGCCTGATGCAGATCGGCGATCTATCGCACCTCGCCATGCCTGCCCCCTTTATCGCGATGATGCCGCAGTGGCATTTCCTCGACTTTTTGCGCGATGAGGCAGAAAAATACCCAAATTTTCAATTGCATATGCATGCCGAAGTCAGCGAATTGATCGAGGATCATGGGCAGGTGACGGGCGTTCGTCTGTCGGACGGGCGCGAAATGCGGGCCGGCCAATTGGTTTTGATGTGCGACGGGCGCGCGTCCCTCGCCCGTGCGATTTTGCCGGCGCAATCGCTGGGTGCGCCGATTGATGTTTTCTGGTTCGCCTTGCCCAAGGTGGCGGCGGGTGCGGCGTTGCGCGGTGTCGTGCATGGCCGCCGGCTGATCGTCATGATTGACCGGGGCGATTATTGGCAGTGCGCCTTTGTCATCGCCAAGGGGGAGGGCGCGGCAATAGAGGCACGCGGGATCGCCGAATTTCGCGCGACGGTTGCCGACGCGCTGCATCGCGCCGCGCCAGAGGAAGTTGCGGGACTGGCCGCTGCCCTGCCAGATTTTGACAAGGTGCATTTATTGTCGGTCAGCCTCGACCGGCTGGAGCGCTGGCACAAGCCCGGATTACTGGCGATTGGGGATGCCGCGCATGCCATGTCGCCGGTCGGCGGCATCGGCATAAATCTGGCGGTACAGGATGCGGTTTGCGCGGCCAATATGCTCTATGCACCACTGTTGGAACGGCGTCCGCTCACCCCCTATTGCGCCGAAATTGCCGCGCGGCGTTTACTGCCGACGCGCATCATTCAGGGGATGCAAGCCGCGGCGCACCGCAATTTGCTGACGCCGTTGATGGCCAGCGGGGTGGGTGCGAACGACAGGCCGCCGCTGGCGCTGCGCTTGCTCAACCGCTTTGCATTGCTGCGGCGCATACCGGGATATTTCATCGGCCATGGTGTGCGGCAGGAACGGGTCACCACCCCCGCCGCACCCATATGATTTGCCGTAGTTATTAAGCCGCCGACGCCATTGCCTTTTCCAGATTGGCGCGGATAGCTTCAAAAAATTGCTCGGTGGTCATCCATGGTTGGTCGGGGCCGATAAGGATGGCGAGATCCTTTGTCATCGCGCCTTGTTCCACCGTTTCGATGCACACTCGTTCCAGCGTTTCGGCAAAATGCGTTACCTCTGGCGTGTCGTCGAACTTGCCCCGGAATTTCAGCCCGCCTGTCCATGCAAAGATCGACGCGATGGGGTTGGTCGATGTTGCCTTGCCCTGTTCATGCATGCGGAAATGGCGAGTGACGGTGCCGTGCGCCGCCTCTGCCTCAACCGTTTTGCCATCGGGCGACATCAGGATCGATGTCATAAGGCCCAGCGAACCAAAGCCTTGCGCCACTTGGTCCGATTGGACATCGCCGTCATAATTTTTGCAGGCCCAGACGAACTTGCCGCTCCATTTCAGGGCAGATGCGACCATGTCGTCGATCAGGCGGTGTTCGTAGACGATACCCGCTTCGGCAAATTTCTCCTTAAACCCTTCACTTTCAAAGACTTCGGCGAACAAATCTTTGAAGCGGCCGTCATAGGCCTTCAAAATCGTGTTCTTGGTTGAAAGATAGACCGGCCAGCCGAGCGAGAGGCCATAGTTGAAACTGGCGCGCGCAAAATCGCGGATGGAATCGTCCAGATTATACATCGCCATGGCAACGCCGGCACTGGGGAATTTGAAAACTTCCAAATCAAGCTGCTGACCATCATCCCCGTCAAAGACCAGACGCAAAGTGCCCGGCCCCGGAATCTTTGTGTCAGTGGCGCGATATTGGTCGCCGAATGCATGACGGCCAACGACAATCGGGTCAGTCCAACCGGGGATGAGGCGCGGGACGTTTTTGATGACGATGGGTTCGCGGAACACGACGCCGCCCAAAATATTGCGGATGGTGCCGTTGGGCGATTTCCACATTTTCTTGAGGCTAAATTCTTCCACCCGCGCTTCGTCCGGCGTGATGGTGGCGCATTTGATGCCGACACCATATTGCTGGATGGCATGGGCGCAATCGACGGTGATCTGGTCCGCGGTTTCATCGCGCTTGGTCACCGACAGGTCATAATATTTAAGGTCAATGTCGAGGTAGGGCAGGATCAACCGCTCGCGGATCCATTGCCAGATAATCCGCGTCATTTCATCGCCGTCGATTTCGACAACCGGGTTTTTGACCTTGATTTTCGCCATGTCGGATTTTCCCTTTTTCAGTATCGCGCTGGCCTTAGGCGTTGATAGC
>CAUJJQ010000276.1 GCA_963205285.1 Pseudomonadota bacterium
TGTCGTCGTCAACAATGCCGGCATCGTCCGTGACCGCATGTTTGTGTCGGCCACGCCAGAGGAATGGGACGCAACGATGCATGTCCATTTGCGCGGGCATTTCTGCCTGTCGCGGCATGCCGTGGATTATTGGCGCGCCAAGCAAAAGACGGGGCAAGCGCCCGACGCGCGCATCATCAATACGACGAGCGGTGCCGGCCTCCAAGGCAGCATCGCGCAAGCCGCCTATGCCACCGCAAAGGGCGGAATCGCCGCACTGACGCTGGTGCAGGCGGCGGAACTTGGCCGTTATGGCATTACCGCCAACGCGCTCGCCCCGGCCGCGCGGACACGGATGACCGAACAGGCCTTTGCCGAGAAAATGGCGACCGCAGGGGATGCCTTTGACGTGATGGATCCGGCCAATGTTGCGCCTGCGGTCGTCTGGCTGGGCAGCGAACATAGCGCGCATGTTACCGGCTGCGTCTTTGAGCTGGAGGGCAGCAAGATCATGCTGGAGGACGGCTGGCGCGAAGGCCCCGCACGCGACAAGGGTGCGCGCTGGGACGCGGCAGAGCTGGGCGATGTCGTCGATGCGCTGCTCGCCGAACGGGTCGCGCCGCGCAAGGTTTGGGGAACAGTCTGATGGACTTTGCCTTTACCGACGAACAGGTGATGATTGCCGAAACGGCGCGCGCCTTTTTTGCTGAAAATGCAACGAGCGCGCGCACCCGCCGCGCCATGGCGGCGGACGGCATTGATCGTGAACTATGGGCCGCTTTTTGTCAGGACCTGGGCTTTGCCGGGGTTGGCATTGCCGAAGAATTTGGCGGTGCCGGGCTAGGTATGGTTGAATTTGCCTGCATTGCCGAGGCGGCGGGCACGCATGTCGCGGCGCTCCCCCTCCTTGGCCTCGCAACCGCTGCGCGCGGCATTGCGGCGGGCGGCACGGCGGCGCAGCGCGAAAAATGGCTGTCGCGCATCCTGTCGGGCGAAGCCGTCGCAGCAAATGCGGGCAAATGGCATGTCGAGCGGCAGGGCAATTATTTGTCGGGCAGTTTCGACTTCGCGCCGCATGGCAATATCGCCGATGTTTTCGTTGTTTCGGCGACCGGCGGCAGCTGGCTGATCGAACGCGATGCGGCGGGACTGAAAATCGAAGCGCCAGTGACGATGGATCAGACCCGTCCACTAGCCACCCTCCACATGGACAGGGTTTTGGGCGAACCGCTCGCGGACCATCTCGGCGCGGTCAAGGCAATGCACTCGGGCGGCTGGATATGCCTCGCCGCAGAGGCTTTGGGCGGCGCGCAGGCCTGTCTCGACCGCACGGTCGCCTATGCCAAGGAACGCATCCAGTTCGGACGGCCAATCGGTTCCTTTCAGGCATATAAGCATCGGCTGGCTGACATGATGGTTGAAATCGAACAGGCACGCAGCGCGGTTTACTGGGCGGCATGCGCCGTCGATGAAACATCGGACGAAGGGCCGCTGGCGCTCCACGCAGCCAAAAGCTTTTGCGCCGACGCCTTTTTCAAATGCGCGGGCGACATGATCCAACTGCACGGCGGCATCGGCTTTACGTGGGAACATGACGCGCACCTTTATTTCAAGCGGGCGCGCTCGATCCAGACTTTGCGCGCGCCGGGCAATTGGCACCGCGAGGAAATTGCCAAAATTATTTTGGGGGATGCAGCATGAAACTGGGCTTTTCCCCGGCGGAAGAAGCATTCCGCACCGAAGCCGCCGATTGGCTGAATACACAGATGGCCGGCCCCTTCAAGGACATAAAGGGGATCACAACGCTCACCGAAAAGGCGGAACGGCGCAAGGAATGGGAACAGCATCTGGGTGAGCATGGCTGGGGCTGCATCGGCTGGCCCAAGGCGTGGGGTGGGCGCGATGCGACCATCGCGCAGCAGGTGATTTTTGCCGAGGAATATGCGCGGGCCGGCGTGCCGGGGCGGGTCAATCATATCGGTATCGAGCTTGCCGGGCCAACCATCCTGACCTTTGGGACAGAAGCGCAAAAGGCTCGCTTTCTGCCGGGGATCGCTAAGGGGCAGACGATTTTCTGTCAGGGATTTTCCGAACCCGGCGCGGGCAGCGATCTTGCCAGTGTGCGGACAAAGGGTCGGTTGGAAACAATTGATGGCGTAAAATATTGGGTGGTCAACGGCCAGAAAATCTGGACGAGTCTGGCCCATATTTCGGACTGGATTTTCGTCGTCACCCGCACTGAAGAAGGCTCCCGGGGCCCCAAGGGCTTGTCGTTCCTGATGATGGATATGGCGCAGCCAGGGATTGAAATTCGTCCGATCCAGCAGATCAACGGTGACGCCGAATTTAATGAGACTTTTTTCACCGACGCGCGCTGCGCCGAAGATTCGATCATCGGCGCGCCGGGCGAAGGGTGGAAGATTGCCATGGGGTTGCTCGCCTTTGAACGCGGTGTATCGACGCTGGGACAGCAAATGGCGTTCCGCAATGAATTGGACGAAATCATCGCGGCGGCCAAACGCAACGGCAGCGCCGCAGACCCGCTGATCCGCCAGCGCATCGCCAAGGCAGAAATCGGGCTGCGACTTATGCGCTATGGCGCGCTGCGCATGCTGTCCAACCGCGACCATAGCCGGATGGATGGTGCGGCGCTCACCTATAAAATCCAATGGGCGAGCTGGCGGCGCAATCTGGGCGAATTGGCCATGGATGTGCTCGGTCAGGCGGGGGAGGTCACCGGCGGTGATGGATATCGTTGGGGTACGCTCCCCAATTTGTTCCTCTATGCACGCGCCGACACCATTTATGGCGGCACCAACCAAATCCAGCGCAATTTGATTGCTGAACGCGGGCTTGGCCTGCCGCGCGAACCGAGGGGGGACGCATGAAACTGCCCGAATATCCGGCCCCACACGGGCTGTTGACCGGCAAACGGGTTGTCATCACCGCTGCGGCTGGCACCGGCATCGGCTTTGCTGCGGCCAAGCGCGCAGTGGAAGAAGGCGCGCAAATCCTCATCAGCGATTTTCACGAACGTCGCCTTGGTGAAGCGGCGGACAATATCGCGGCGGCAACCGGCACGCGCCCAGCAACGCAATTATGCGATGTGACCGACCAATCACAGGTTGATGCGCTGTTGGCTGCGGCGATTACCCAGCTTGGCCATGTTGATGTCCTTATCAACAATGCAGGGCTGGGCGGCGAAGTGCCGGTTACGCAGATGTCAGATGACCAATGGCACCGCGTGCTCGACGTAACGCTCACCAGCGTCTTTCGTATGACGCGCGCCTTTCTACCGCATATGCAGGAACGCGGGACCGGTGCGATGGTCAACAACGCATCCGTACTCGGCTGGCGCGCGCAAAAGGGGCAGGCCCATTATGCCGCTGCCAAGGCAGGAGTCATGGCCTTCACCCGTTGCGCCGCGCTGGAAGCTGCCGAATTTGGGGTGCGTATCAATGCGGTGGCCCCTTCCATCGCCATGCACCCCTTTCTCGCCAAGGTGACGAGCGATGCACTGCTCCACCAGCTATCCGCCGCCGAAGCTTTTGGCCGTCCTGCAGAAGTCTGGGAAGTAGCTAATGTCATGCTGTTTCTGGCGAGCGACCTGTCATCCTATATGACTGGGGAAACCTTGTCGGTGTCGAGCCAGAGGGCATGAGGGTCGCACCCAAAATCTTTCCCCGGCCACGCGCATTGCTGGGCAGCGTCGGCACCCTGCTCAGCCCCAGCGAATGGCTGACCATCGATCAGGCGCGAGTGGATGGCTTTGCCGACGTGACGCTCGACCATCAATGGATTCATGTGGATGTCGAACGCGCCCGGGCGGGGCCGTTTGGTAGCACCATCGCGCATGGATATCTGACCATGAGCCTCGTCAACCATTTCCTGCCCCAGCTTATTGAGGTGCAGGGCTTTACTCATGCGGTGAATGTCGGTGCCGATCGGCTGCGCTTTCTGTCGCCAGTGCGGGTGGGCAGCCGCATCCGTGGGTCTGGCGAAATCATCGCTGCGGAGGAGGTAAAGGGCGCGATCCAGTCGGTGGTGCGCGTCACGGTCGAAATAGAGGGGGCGGACAAGCCTGCCTGCATCGTCGATACCATCAGCCGCTATTATGAAGGACATGCCGCATGACCAGCTATGCCGCAGCCAAGGCCGCCGTCGATGGCTATATCGCCGGATTTGCCGCGGGCGATGTGGAGGCAATCGTCGCGCTCTATGCCGATGATGCGACGGTCGAAGACCCGGTGGGGACAGAGGTGAAGCAGGGAGCCGCCGCCATCCGCACCTTTTACACCATGTCGATGGCGACAGGGGCCAAGCTCGCGCCGCTGGGGCCAATCCGCGTCGCGGGTGGGTATGTCGCCTTTCCCTTCGCGGTCAAACTGGAATGGCAGGGCAAGGCACAGCGGATAGAGGTGATCGACCTGTTTCGCCTCAACACCGCAGGCAAATTTACCGAAATGCGTGCCTTTTGGGGGCCAGAAAATATGTTGAGCGACTGAGCCGCTTCCATGCAGAGCATCGATATTACAGACCTTCCCCCCACTATTCCGCACGCAGCAGCAGCCGCCGCCGCGCGCTGGGGTGATGCCGCCGCCTTGATAGAGGGCGAACATGTCTGGAGTTTTGCACAGCTTTGGGCAGAGGCACGGGCGCTCGCATCTGCGCTGCTGGCGCGCGGGGTGGACAAGGGGGATCGTATCTCCATCTGGGCACCCAATAGCCGTCACTGGGTGGTTGCAGCGATTGCCGCACAATGCTGCGGCGCGGCGGTAGTGCCGC
>CAUJJQ010000277.1 GCA_963205285.1 Pseudomonadota bacterium
CATCGACCAGCGATAGTTTGCTGATTTTCGCGACCGGCGCGGCGGGCAATGCGCCGCTGACCAGCATGGAAGATGCCGGGGCCGATGCGCTTTACGCGGCCATCCACGATGTCTGCCGCCAATTGGCGCATCAGATCGTCCGCGATGGGGAGGGGGCGCAGAAATTCATCAGCATCCGCGTGACAGGCGCGGTGGATGATGCCAGCGCGCATCGCGTTGCGATGGCAATTGCCAATTCGCCATTGGTCAAAACCGCGATTGCCGGGGGCGATGCCAATTGGGGGCGCGTTGTCATGGCGGTCGGCAAAGCGGGCGAACCGGCGGATCGCGACCGGCTGTCCATCCGCTTTGGCGATATGGAGGTGGCGCGCGACGGACTGCCCGTCGATGGATATGATGAAGCGCCGGTCACCGCGCATCTTGCGGGGCAAGAGGTTGATATTTCAGTGGATCTGGGACTGGGGGATGGCCGTGCGCAGGTCTGGACGTGCGACCTGACGCACGGCTACATCGAAATCAACGCGGATTATCGGAGCTAAATTACCGACTCAATCCAGCCTTTGAGTGCGCTCTTGGGTGCAGCGCCGACTTTTTCCGCGACTTTTTCGCCATTTTTGAACAGCATCATCGTCGGGATGCCGCGCACGCCCAGCTTGCCCGGCGTGTCGGGATGATCGTCAATATTCAGCTTGGCGATCACCACTTGTCCGGCCAGTTCGTCGCTAATTTCTTCGAGCGCAGGGCCGATCATCTTGCACGGGCCGCACCATTCGGCCCAGAAATCGACCAGCACCGGGGTGTCGCTGGCCAAAACATCGCTGGCAAAGCTGGCGTCGCTGATTGCCTTGGTCGCCATGAAATTCTCCTTTTTAAATTTGGTGCGCGGCACGCCGCGCTTAACCCCTACATAGGCACGGTATCGGCCGCCCTCAAGCCATGGCGGAGCGCGATAATCTATGTCGTCGCCAAGTTGGGCTTGTGCGCATCCAGCGTCGCGGTATCGAGCGTGAAGAGGCGCGGTCCGGCGGTAAACAGCAAATGCGCGCGCACCGCATGTTGGGGGAAAATCACTGATATTGCAGATACATAGGCCGACATTTGGCGCAAATAGCCGGTGGGTATATCGGCTATAGCTTGGGCTATATGGTGTCCTGATTTGAAGTCGATGATGTCCACCACACCATCGCGCACCAGCAATCGGTCGATGCTCCCCGCAATCACCCGGTCACCCACCAGCGCCGAAAAGCCAACCTCCCCCCGCGCATCAGGCCCAAATATCGCGGCAAAGCGGGCATCCTCCATCACGCGCAGCACATTGTCGACGATGTCCAGCTGTGCATCCCCATCCAAATCCGCAGCTTCATGCCCCAGCCACGCCAGCGCGCTGGATCGCCGCACCGCCGCATCAACTCCGCTCAATCGTTCGAAAAGAGCATGGATTAACGTGCCGCGCCGCATCGCCGCATCGCGCGACAGGCTGGGTGGGGTCGGCACCGCCAGCACAGCATCGTCCACATCGTGGGAGGGGGCGAGCGGTTTGAGCGGGCGCGCCTCCACCGGTGCGGGTTTGTGCGCCCAATCGGGCAAGGGCGTTGGCATTGCATGCGGTGTTGCGCGTTTTACGGCGGATTTCGCCTTGGCACCGCGCCGCAGATGCAAAGTCGAACCATATTCGCCCCAAATCGGGTCGTCGGTTACCTCGTCCGCGTGCATATCCCTCGCCCCCACCGCCATGCGGGTCAGCCACGATGGGTTGGTCTTGGGCAATATTTTGGGCGCAATGCCGGTGGCGCACAGCACCCGTTCGGCGCGAGTCATGCCAACATAGAGCAGGCGTTTGGATTCGGCCAAGGCGCACGTCCGTGCAGCCGCAGTTTCATCAATTACCGCTGAAAGTTGCAGCGATTTATTGAGCGGCAACATCGGCAGCTCGATAGCATTGGCCAAGGTTGCGCCGGTCAAAATGGGGTCGGGATCGCGACCCAATTCCTTGGAAAAATCAGCATCGGCCAGAATGACAATGGGTGCCTGCAAGCCCTTGGAACCGTGGATGGACAGGATACGCACCGCATCGCTTGTCACGTCCTGATCGCGCTTGGTTTCAATATCATTGGCATCGAACCATTGCAGAAAATGGTTGAGTGAACGGCCATGGCGCCGTTCAAATTGCATCGACTGGTGGAGCAGTTCATCAATCGGATCGCGCGCCGCATCCCCCAGCCGCGCGATGAGCTTTGCCCGACCGCCCAGCGGGCCAGATAATAAGGCCTCCAAAAAGCCATGCGGCCCGGCATAGCCCGCCATATTCAATATATTGCGCAGCGGTTCCAGCCGTTCGGCCACCCCATCCTGTCGCTGAATATGGCGCCAGAGCGATGATTTTGCCTTGTCATCAACACCCAACCGCCCATCGGCGGCATCGTCCAATTGCTGATAATCCCAGCCGATCAGCGGTGATGTCAGCAAATTGGCCAGCGTCAGGTCATCGTGCGGTTGCAGCGCAAAACGCATGGCGGCGACCAAATCTTGCACGGCGAGCGGTAGCGACAGGCGCATACGGTCAACGCCCGCTACCGGCACCCCCTGCCCTTGCAGA
>CAUJJQ010000278.1 GCA_963205285.1 Pseudomonadota bacterium
CGGTTGATTTCGCCAACATCGACAAGGCACCCGAAGAACGCGAACGCGGCATCACCATTTCGACCGCGCACGTCGAATATGAAACCGAATCGCGCCACTATGCGCACGTCGATTGCCCGGGCCACGCTGACTATGTGAAGAACATGATCACCGGCGCGGCGCAGATGGACGGTGCCATCCTCGTCGTTTCGGCGACCGACGGCCCGATGCCGCAGACCAAGGAACACATCCTGCTTGCCAAGCAGGTTGGCGTGCCGACGATGGTCGTCTTCCTGAACAAGGTCGATCTGGTCGATGATGAAGAAATCCTCGAACTGGTCGAAATGGAAATCCGTGAAGAATTGTCGAAGCGTGATTTCGACGGCGACAATATTCCCATCATCCGTGGTTCGGCGACCTGCGCGCTGTCGGGTTCGAACGAAACGCTGGGCAAGGACGCGGTTCTCGCGCTCATGGCCGCCGTCGACGCGTCGATCCCGCTGCCCGATCGTCCGCTCGACAAGCCGTTCATGATGCCGATCGAAGACGTGTTCTCGATCTCGGGTCGTGGCACCGTGGTCACCGGCCGCGTTGAAACCGGCGTTGTGAACGTTGGCGACGAAGTTGAAATCGTCGGCATCAAGGACACGGTAAAGACGACCTGCACCGGCGTTGAAATGTTCCGCAAGCTGCTTGATCGCGGCGAAGCTGGCGACAACATCGGCGCGCTGTTGCGCGGCACCAAGCGTGAAGACGTGGAACGTGGTCAGGTTTTGGCCAAGCCCGGTTCGATCAAGCCGCACACCGAATTCGGTGCTGAAGTCTATGTCCTGTCGAAGGACGAAGGCGGTCGCCACACCCCCTTCTTCAAAAATTATCGTCCGCAATTCTACTTCCGCACCACCGACGTCACCGGCGAAGTCATCCTTCCCGATGCGGTCGAAATGGTCATGCCGGGCGACAATGTGACGATCGGCGTCAAGCTGATTGCCCCGATTGCTATGGACAGCGGCCAGCGCTTCACCATTCGTGAAGGTGGCCGGACCGTCGGCGCAGGGGTTGTCGGTTCGATCACGAAGTAATATAGGCAGCGCCGCACCGCCCGATTCGCATGATTCGGGCGGTTTGGCATTTGCCGCAATCGCAACGGGGGCGTCGGCCAAATGGGTGACGTCGCTGGGCTTTTGCGGTTCGGCTCTTTCGCATCGGTATATGGGATTATTCGGGTTACACCATGGATACGCAAAACATCCGCATTCGCCTCAAGGCCTTTGACCACCGCGTCTTGGACCAGGCTACTAACGAAATTGCGGATACCGCGCGCCGTACCGGCGCTCTGATCCGTGGCCCCATCCCATTGCCGACGCGCATAGAGCGTTTCACCGTCAACCGTGGTCCGCACGTCGATAAAAAGTCGCGCGAACAGTTTGAGGTGCGCACCCACAAGCGTCTGCTCGACATCGTGCAGCCGACGCCGCAGACCGTCGATGCTTTGATGAAGCTCGACCTTGCAGCGGGTGTGAATGTGGAAATCAAGCTGGCCTGAGCCAGCAGCGCCCCCGCGCAAGCAGGGGCGGGCAGACACGAGCTGCCATCTGATAGCAAGCCGGCCCCGCCGGTGGACCTATCGGGAGATACCGCCGGGCCGCTTTTTCGAAAGCATTTGTCCGGGCTGCGTCCCCCGTCTCGTCGTTCCAGCAGGGACGGCATTTCAGCCCGGACGGGGCGACGTCAATTTTTTGGGCTGAACACGCCCGCAGGGATGGTCTCTGCGGGCCTCTGTTGAGGAGTTTTGGGTCATGCGCAGTGGCGTGATCGCAAGGAAGATGGGGATGACGCGGCTGTTCCAAGAGGATGGCCGCCATGTTCCTGTTACTGTCCTTGCTTTAGAAGGATGCCAGGTGGTTGGGCAACGCAGCGAAGATCGCGACGGTTATGTCGCGGTGCAACTGGGTGCCGGCACCGCCAAGGCGAAAAATGTCAACAAGCCGCAACGTGTCGCCTTTGGCAAGGCAGAGGTGGAACCCAAGGCGCATGTCGCCGAGTTCCGCGTCGCCGCCGATGGCTTGATCGATGTCGGCACCGTCATTTCGGCTGACCATTTCGTCGCCGGGCAAATGGTGGACGTCCAAGGGACTACGCAGGGCAAGGGTTTTGCCGGTGCAATGAAGCGCTGGGGCTTCGGCGGTATGCGCGCGACCCACGGTGTCTCCATCTCCCACCGTGCGCATGGTTCGACCGGTCAACGGCAGGATCCGGGCAAGGTCTTCAAAAATAAGAAGATGGCCGGCCACATGGGTGCCCGCACCCGCACGCAACAAAATCTCGAAATCGTCCGCACCGATGCGGAGCGCGGCCTGCTCTTTGTAAAGGGCTCTGTCCCCGGTTCTTAGGGTGCATGGCTGATCGTCAAGGATGCGGTGAAAATCGCTGCCCATGCCGACGCGCCCTATCCCACTGCGGCCAAGGCAGCAGCTGCGCCCGTCATCGAACCGGTTGTCGAAACCGTGGCTGACGCCAGCGAAGCGACGGAGGCCTAAGCATCATGAAACTCAAGGTTCAGACGCTCGACGGCAAAGCCGCAAAGGGCGACGTCGAATTGAATGATGCGGTGTTCGGCGTTGCGCCGCGTGCCGACATCCTTCACCGCGTGGTGACGTGGCAGCTTGAAAAGCGCCGCGCCCCCGCACGGGCCACCCGCGAACGCTCAGAAGTTGCGCGCACCGGCAAGAAATGGGGCAAGCAAAAAGGTGGCGGTACTGCCCGTCACGGTGACCGCGCAGCCCCGATCTTCATCGGCGGCGGTAAGGCACATGGCGCACGCGCCCGCACCTTTGGCCACAGCCTCAACAAGAAAGTCCGCGCAATCGGGCTGAAGATGGCTTTGTCGGCAAAGGCACAGGGTGGCAGCATCCTCATCCTCGACAATCTGGATGTCGCGGGCGGCAAGACCGCGATGCTGGCCGGTCAGCTTGAAAAGCTGGGCCTGAAGCGCGCGCTGTTCATCGACGGTGCGGCGGTCAACATCAGCTTTGCCCACGCATCGGCCAACCTCATCGGCATCAACATGCTGCCGGCGGTTGGTGCCAATGTTTATGATATTCTAAGGGCTGATACGCTGGTTCTTACCCGCGCCGGCCTCGAAGCGCTGGAGGCACGCTGCAATGGCTAAGGCGAAGGCAACGACCGACACGCGCCACTATGATGTGGTGTTGTCTCCGGTCATCACCGAAAAATCGACGATGCTGTCGGAACATAATGCTGTCGTCTTTCGCGTGGCGAAGGATGCGACCAAGCCTGCCATCAAAGCAGCGGTCGAAGCTTTGTTCGATGTCCAAGTGACCAAGGTGAATACCCTGGTTGCCAAGGGCAAGACCAAGCGGTGGAAGGGTCGCCCCTACACCCGCAGCGACGTCAAAAAGGCCGTTGTGACGCTGGCTGAAGGCCAGTCGATCGACGTCACCTCTGGCATTTAAGCGCGGGAAGGCGACAATGGCACTTAAACATTATAATCCGACGAGCCCCGCCCGGCGCGGCCTCATCCTCGTCGATCGTTCGCACCTGTGGAAGGGCAAGCCCGTCAAGGCGCTGACCGAGGGTAAGCACAAGACAGGTGGCCGCAACAATCAGGGGCATGTGACGTCGCGCGGGATCGCAGGCGGGCACAAGCAACGTTATCGCATCATCGATTTCAAGCGTCGCAAATGGGACGTCGTGGGCACGGTAACGCGCCTCGAATATGACCCCAACCGCACCGCTTTCATCGCGCTGGTGGAATATCCCGACGGCGAACAAGCTTATATTTTGGCGCCGCAGCGGCTCGCCGTTGGCGACAATGTCGTCGCGGGCCAGAAAGTGGACGTAAAGCCGGGCAACGCCATGTTGCTCAGCCAGATGCCGGTCGGCACGATCATCCACAACATCGAAATGAAGCCGGGCAAGGGCGGGCAGATTGCCCGTTCGGCAGGCACCTATGCACAATTGGTCGGTCGTGATCGCGGCATGGTCATCGTGCGTTTGGGTTCGGGCGAACAACGCTATGTGCGCGGCGATTGCATGGGCACGGTTGGCGCGGTTTCGAACCCCGACAATGGCAACCAAAATCTTGCCAAGGCTGGCCGCAACCGCTGGCTGGGTAAGCGCCCGCTGACGCGCGGCGTTGCCAAGAACCCGGTCGATCACCCGCACGGCGGCGGCGAAGGCCGCACGTCTGGCGGTCGTCATCCGGTCACCCCCTGGGGTAAGCCGACCAAGGGTGCCCGCACCCGTAACAACAAGGCAACGGATAAGTTCATCATCCGTAGCCGCCACGCCAAGAAGAAGAGGTAAGCCATGGCTCGCTCGGTCTGGAAGGGTCCGTTCGTTGAGCTCAGCCTGCTCAAAAAGGCTGAGGCGGCCACAGAGTCTGGTGGGCGTGCGCCGATCAAGACTTGGTCGCGTCGTTCGACGATCCTGCCGCAATTCGTTGGTCTGACGTTTAACGTCTATAATGGCCGCAAACATGTCCCCGTCTCTGTGACAGAGGATATGGTCGGTATGAAATTGGGTGAATTTGCGCCGACGCGCTTTTTCCCCGGCCATGCCGCCGATAAAAAGGGCAAGCGCAAATGAGCAAGCCATCCGCTCCTCGCCGGGTCGGCGAAAAAGAAGCGCTCGCGGTTGGCACGGCCATCCGTGGCAGCGCGCAAAAGCTCAATCTGGTTGCCGCGCTTATCCGTGGTCGCCGGGTGGGTGACGCGCTGAACGTGCTCAGCTTTTCCAAGCGCGCCATGGCGGTTGACGTCAAAAAGGTGTTGGCCAGCGCCATCGCCAATGCCGAGAATAACCATAATCTCGACGTGGATGCGCTGATCGTCAAGGAAGCCAGCGTCGGCAAGTCGTTGACCATGAAGCGTTTTCACACGCGCGGTCGCGGCAAATCGACCCGCATCATCAAACCGTTCAGCCGCATACGTATCATCGTCGAGGAAAGGGAAGAGGCATAATATGGGCCACAAGACCAATCCCGTCGGGCTTCGCCTGCAGGTCAACCGCACCTGGGACAGCCGCTGGTTCGCCGAACGTGGCGAATATGGGCGTATGCTGCTCGAAGATCTCAAGATCCGAAGCTTCATCGTCAAGACGTTGCCGCAGGCCGCAATTTCCAAGGTCGTCATCGAACGCCCGGCGAAATTGTGCCGCATTTCGGTTTATGCCGCACGCCCGGGCGTGATCATCGGCAAAAAGGGTGCGGACATCGACAAGCTGAAGAAACAGCTTGCCGCGATGACCGACAGCGAAATCAGCCTGAACATCGTCGAAATCCGTAAACCCGAAGTTGACTCGCGTCTGGTTGCACAGGGCATTGCCGATCAGCTGGAACGCCGCGTTGCTTTCCGCCGTGCGATGAAGCGTGCGGTGCAGTCGGCGATGCGTCTGGGTGCAGAGGGTATTCGTATCAACTGTGCTGGTCGTTTGGGCGGCGCGGAAATCGCGCGCACCGAATGGTATCGTGAAGGGCGCGTGCCGCTCCACACGCTGCGCGCCAATGTCGATTATGCCGAAGCCGAAGCGCACACCGCTTATGGCGTTTGCGGCATCAAAGTCTGGATCTTCAAGGGCGAAATTTTTGCCCATGATCCGATGGCCACCGACCGACTGATGCTGGAGGCGCAAACCTCTGGCGTGCGTCCGGCGCGCTAAGGGAATAATATCATGTTGCAACCAAAGCGCACCAAATTCCGCAAGGCGTTCAAGGGCCGGATCCATGGCGATGCCAAGGGTGGCACCGCGCTCAATTTCGGTTCCTATGGCCTTAAAGCCATGGAGCCGGAGCGTATCACCGCCCGTCAGATTGAGGCGGCTCGCCGCGCAATCACCCGCCACATCAAACGTCAGGGTCGTTTGTGGATCCGCATTTTCCCCGACGTGCCGGTGTCGTCGAAACCTGCCGAAGTCCGTATGGGCAAGGGCAAGGGTTCGCCCGAATTCTGGGCTGCGCGCGTCAAGCCGGGCCGGATTTTGTTCGAACTGGACGGTATTCCCGGCCCGCTCGCTGCCGAAGCATTCAGCCGTGCAGCGATGAAACTGCCGATCAAGACAAAGGTTGTCGCGCGTCTGGGCGACACCTCGCACCTGGGGGCATAAGCCATGGGTAAGATGACCGACGATCTGCGCCAGAAAAGCGACGATCAATTGACCGAACAAATGGGTGAGCTGAAACGCGAAGCCTTTAACCTGCGTTTTCAGGCGGCCACCGGCCAATTGGAAGCGCCTGCCCGCGTCAAGGCGGTGCGTCGCACGATTGCCCGCATCAAAACCTTGCAGGGTGAGCGCGCGCAGAGCGCCAAATAAGGACGATATCGATGCCAAAGCGTATTTTGCAGGGCACGGTGGTGTCCGACAAGGGTGACAAGACCGTGGTGGTCAAGGTGGAGCGGCGCGTTAAGCACCCGCTTTATGCCAAGATCATCCGTCTTTCGAAAAAATATCACGCGCATGATGCGGACAATGTCTGCAAGGCGGGTGAAGTCGTGCGGATCGAAGAATGCCGCCCGATTTCCAAGCTGAAAACATGGCGTGTGGTCGAACGGGTGGACATTCATGGCAAGCCCAAGGGCGCTGCCGTGGCGGACGCCTGATAGGATTTTTTGGGAACTGCCGGACATTTGGTTCCGGTAAGCCGGTTGAGAAGGAAGCGGATCGATGATCCAGATGCAATCCAATCTCGACGTCGCGGATAATAGCGGCGCAAAGCGCGTCCAGTGCATCAAGGTACTGGGTGGCTCCAAGCGTCGCACCGCTGGCGTTGGCGACATCATCGTGGTGTCGGTGAAGGATGCGGCCCCGCGCGGCCGCGTGAAAAAGGGCGACGTCCACCGTGCAGTCATCGTGCGCACGGCCAAGGATATTCGCCGCGCCGATGGTTCGGTCATTCGTTTTGATTCGAATGCCGCTGTCCTGATCAACAAGAATCAGGAACCGATTGGCACGCGTATCTTTGGCCCGGTGGTGCGCGAACTGCGCGCTCGCCAGCATATGAAGATCATCAGCCTTGCGCCGGAGGTGCTGTAACCATGGCAAGCGCCAAGATTAAAAAGGGCGACAATGTCGTCGTGCTCGCCGGTAAGGACAAGGGCAAGTCGGGCGAAGTGACGCAGGTCATGCCGCGCGACGAAAAAGTCGTTGTCGCTGGCGTCAACATGATTACGCGTCACCGCAAGCCGAGCCAGACCAACCCGCAAGGTGGGCTGGAACGCCGCGAAGCACCCTTCGCCATTTCGAACGTTGCGTTGGCCGATCCCAAGTC
>CAUJJQ010000279.1 GCA_963205285.1 Pseudomonadota bacterium
ATCCCCAAAATCGCAGGCATTGAGGGTTTTTAGCCGTTCCTGATAGAGGCGATAAAGCGCCACCCCCTTGCCATGGGCGAACCCGTCATCATCGCCGCTGGCCACGTCCTGAGGGGTCAGTCCGCGATTTTTCCAACGGTCGATTATCGCGGCAAACTGGCGGGCGGGCCATCGTTTGTCATCCACCCCTTCGGCCTGCAAAATCTGGCGGATGACGCGGATTTGGTCATCGGTATCGATGATGGTGAAATTATTGTGTAGCCCAACCAGTTCGGCATGTTGGCGCAACATCCGCCCGGCGATTGCGTGAAAGGTGCCGAGCCATGCCATCCCTTCGCCCGCTGGGCCGATTTGCTGGACAATGCGTTCGCGCATTTCGCGCGCCGCTTTGTTGGTAAAGGTGACCGCCAAAATCTGCGATGGCCACGCAAGGCGGGATCGAACGATATGCGCCAGTCGCGCGGTCAGTGCCGCCGTCTTGCCCGTGCCCGCGCCTGCTAAAATCAGCACCGGCCCCTCGGTGGTCAGCACGGCTTCGCGCTGGGGCGGATTAAGATGCGCCAGCCACGGCGGCGTGGCGAGCACATTGCCGTCCGATTTGTCGATGGGATTTGCCTGATTCACCTGCGAACGGATAAAGAACGCAGGCGTGCTGCGCAACCGCTCCGGTGATGCTAATTAACGGGGTGCATATTAACGCGCGGCGACCCTGTCATGATTGCGGGCATCATTGGCCAGCGGCACGCGCGGCCATTGTCCCTGGGCCAATTGGGCGCGCACATTGCTCGGGCGGCCCATTTCCTGCTCATAAACCCACAGGTTGCGCAGCACGATGCCGACGTAGGCGCGCGTTTCCCAATAGGGGATGGATTCGATGTAGAGCAACGGATCGCCGCCATCGCGCACTTCGCTGTTCCAACGCCCGACGGGTGCAGGGCCAGCGTTATAGGCGGCAATAACCTTGGGCAGCAGCCCGCCGGTTGCCGGTAAATCACGCAGATATTCGATATAGCTTTGGCCGAGGTCGAGGTTGACAGACGGATCGGTCAAACGTCCCCCGTTCGCCGCCAAGCCCATGTCATTGGCCGTGCCGGGGCGCACCTGCATCAGGCCCACCGCGCCAGCGGGGCTGACAACGCGCGCACGGAATTGCGATTCCTGCAGGCTATGGGCGAACAGCAAGGCCGGTTCGACCCGCCAGCCGCTTTGCGGCACCCAACCGGGCACCGGATAACGCGTAACCGCATCGGGCGTAATTCCGCCCGGGGTATTATGCGCCAGATAAAGCTGGGTGGCGGGCAGGTTCAGCCGCGCCGCAATGGCGAGCAGCGCGCGAAAATCGCGTGTATCGCCGATGCGTGCCTGATGGCGCAGGCTTTCATCGGCCAGATCGGTTTCGCCCATTGCCGCCAGCGCGCGCGCCGCGCGAACATTGGGCAAGGCCGCCACACGGCGCAAATCTTCGCGTTCCATCGGCTGACCCAGATTGGGCGTGATGCCGAGCAGTTCGGCCGCCAATTGGCCATAGAAAGTTTCCGCCAATGTGGCGGCGCGACGCAAGGCGGGTTCGGCTTCATGCGCTTCACGGCATGCAGTCGCTGAACGAGCAAACCAAAACTGCCCGGCCGCTTCGGTTTCGGGATTATCGGCCTGTCCCGCCACATTGCGGAACGCCGACATGGCGGCACGGCAATCCCCGCTGCGCCAACTGGCCAGTCCCTGCACCCAATGCGCCATCGCCAGCCAATTGCCGCTGCCCGCCTGAGCGAGTGCGGCCATCCGGCGGGCGGCGGCATCATCATTTTCGATATAGTAAGACCAGGCGACACGATATTGCCATTCGGTGCGCGCATCGCTCGACAGGCGGTCGACCGCGCCCGTTAGCGCCGCCTCTGCCCCTGCTGGATCATCATTGGTGATGCGGTCTTGAATGGTGCGCCCCAGCGACCCAAGCGCCGGATCATCAACGCTGCGCGGCAGGCCGCGCCGGCTCGATGCGCCCGCCCATGTCAGCGGCTGGGCCAGCGGCAGGTCGGTCAAATCGGTAACACCGCGCCGTCCGGCGAGGCGGTTCAGCCGCTCGGCCTGCGGCAGGCTCGGCGCATCGGCGGCAAGGTGGGCAAGGTCTGTGCCTTCGACGCGCGGACTGTTGCCAGCCAAGAATAGCTCCGAACGCGCAAAGGCGGCAAGGTCATGGTCGCGCATGCCATCGATGATATTACGCGCATCGGCCCATCGTGCGGCGCGAATGGCGGTGATGGCGGCGGTAAAACTGTCACCCTGCGCCGGAACGGCGGCAGCGCTGGCCGGTATCGGCACCAGCGCGTTTGCTTCGCTTGCCGCTGGTTCGGCATTTTGCGCCTGCGCAACGGCAGGGGTCAGCACCAGCGCGCCAATCGCTGCAAAGGATTGCATGACACGCGCAGCGCGGGAAGAAGGTAAGATATTCAACACGAAATCAGATACTCCCGCACATTTTTCAGCACGTCCCACGCATGGCGCTTTAACGCCCGATGTTGGAGGAGGCTGCGTGGGTGGTGGGTCATAAACCATGCCACCTTGCCGCCGTCATGGTTAATAACCGGTTGATTTTCGGCAGGTGGAATGTCGGAAACGCCGGACAAAAGCTTGGCCGCGTTCGGCCCCAACAGGATCAGCGCGCGCGGCTGTGCCAGCGCGATATGCTGTCGTGCGAGGGCGACCAGTTCCTGCACCTCTGCCCCTTCGAGGCGGAGCGACGGGGGACGGGTGAGGGCGATGCTCCCGCGCCGCGCTGCCGCCGGGTCGATGTCGATGGCGCGCAGCATCGCATCGATCAGCGCGCCCTGTTCGCCCGAAAAAATCTGGCCCGCCACAATGTCCGCCGCATCCGGAAAATCCCCGATAAGCATGACGTCGCCGGTTCCACCCTGTGGCAGAGCCGCTTGACGCGACCAGGCCGCCATCGGCAAATCCTCGCCCCTGGCCAGCCATGCATCCAACGCGGCAAGATCGGCGAATTGCGGCAATTGGGGACGGGGTGCAGTTTCAGCTTTGGCAGGCGCAATTGCCTCGCGCGCCACCGCCGCAGTTGACGGCGGGGCAGGGGCCAGCCAAGCACAGGGGGCATCGCCCGCTGGGCTGGTCAACCCAGCATCCTGCCACCAATCAAGATAGGCGGCGATGGTCGATTTTGCGTCGGAAAACACGTGCGGATTCAAACAGGAGGTTGACGGCCCCGTCAATTGAGGGGCATCGCGTTCACGACCAATTGCATATGGCGCGCG
>CAUJJQ010000280.1 GCA_963205285.1 Pseudomonadota bacterium
GGTTTCGACATTCGCGGCGTTGGCCCGCGCGTCGTGCGCTATACCGATGTCGATCTGACCAACCCGATGGCCCCAGTGGTGGGTGAAGACAGGCGCACCACCGTTGATGATGCGGTGGGCGCGCGCGCTTATTATCGCGGACGCCTTGAGGTGGATATTCCGCTGGGTTCCGGTGCGCAGGAACTGGGTCTGCGTCCGTCGATTTTCATGGATGCGGGGGCGTTGTTTAGCGTGCGTCGTCCGACGCTGACCAGTCTTGCCAGCTTCCGTGATTTGGACGGTAATTTTAAGACCATCTGTCGCAACCAGACGACAGGGGTACAACAATTCGGGACGCAAGCGAATAATAGTTCGGGGATGCCGGTGGGCGAATTTAACCAATGCCCGACCGGTTTTTCGGGCATTCGTCCGTTTGACGAGCGGTATTTTGGCGACACGCCAAGCCCGCGCCTGTCGATCGGCTTTGGGGTGAATTGGAACAGCCCCTTTGGCCCGCTTCGCATCGATATTGCCCGGGCACTGCTCAGCGAACCGGGTGACGATACAAAACTCTTCACTTTCAATGTAGGAACCCAATTCTGATGAAAAATATCTTGATGAAGGCATCGGCCATCACCCTTGCCACCACTGGTCTTGCAGCATTGCCGGTCACACCGGCAGCGGCGCAATCGCGCGGCGCGGCGGCTGCGGCCACCCGCTATGGTGTGTTCAACGCCGATGGTGCGATTAACGCTTCGGCGGCGATGCAAAATGCGGTGACGCAGATCCGCACCACCTATGCCGCGCAGATTGCGGCACGTGACGCGCGGGCGACTGCGCTTAACGCCGAATTGCAGCCGTTGCTGACCGCCGCACAGGCCGAGGCGGCGCGCACCCCGCGCAACGACGCTGCCTATAATACAGCCGTGCAAAATTATAGCGCGCGGGCACAGGCAGCACAGGCGGAGCTGGAGCAGCTGGCACAGCCGTATCAATTGGCGGTCGCTTATGCCCGCGAACAAATCGCCATGCGGTTGCGCGAAGCGTTGCTCGCCACCGCCACCGCGCGCAGCCTCGACATGGTGCTGGTGGATGATGCGGTCGCCTATCGCGCCGAAACGCTCGACGTAACAACTTCGGTGACCGGCGAATTGAACCGGCTGATCCCGGCAGTGCAGATCGTCCCGCCGGCAGGTTATCGCCCCGGTGATCTGGCCCGCGCAGCAGCAGCGGCTGCAACGCCTGCCGCGCCGACCACCCCGGCTGCGACCCCCGATTCGCGCTGAACGGAACGAGAGACATGAGCGAGGCGGCAACACGGCCCGGATTTGATATCAGGCGGGTTTTGGCCCTGTTGCCGCATCGTTACCCGATGCTGCTCGTTGATCGTGTGGTGGATTTTGTCCCCGACAAAAGCATCCATGCGATCAAAGCGGTATCGATGAATGAGCCGTTTTTTCAGGGTCATTTTCCCGGCCGACCGATCATGCCCGGTGTCCTGATTGTCGAGGCACTGGCACAGGCAGCAGGGGTGCTCGCCATCGAATCCATGGGTTTGGCGGACACGGGCAAGCTCGTTTATTTCATGGCGATTGACGGGGCAAAATTCCGCAAGCCGGTTGAACCGGGCTGTCTGCTCCACCTCCACGCCGACATTGTGCAAGCTAAACGCGCGATTTGCCGGTTTGAGGGGCGCGCGCTGTTTGACGATGGAACGCTGGCGGCCGAATGCAGCTTTACCGCGATGATTGCCGACGCCCCGGCCTAAGGGTAGGACTCATGATGCACCGGCTTGCCAAGTGGCCGCTTGGTGGCTAGTGGCTGCGCCCAAGCGCGGCTTTTTGCGCGTTTTGTGACGGCTGGTCGGTAACCAGCCATCGATATGGAGATTGAAATGAAGGCCGATATTCACCCCGACTATCATCGCATCAAGGTGCAGATGACCGACGGCACCGTCTTTGAAACTCGTTCGACTTGGGGCAAGGAAGGCGACACGCTGCAACTCGACATCGACCCGACCGCGCACCCGGCGTGGACCGGTGGTCATGGCCGTTTGCTCGATGCCGGTGGTCAGGTGGCCAAGTTCAACAAGCGTTTCGGCGGACTGACGCTGAAAAAGAGCTAAGCTGTGCCGCAAAGCTGAACAAAAAAGGCCCCGTTTTCGCGGGGCCTTTTTTTATCCGAAACTGTCGTTTCGGGTGCTGTTCCAGCCCGCTCCCCCACCCGACCACCCAAAAGATACGATCCCGTGGGTGGCCGGGTGGGGGAGCGAGTCGGAGTAGCGTCAAAATTCGCGGGGTATGCGAATTTCGTTCGACATCGCGCGGCTGCTTACGCCAGCCGGTGCAGCGCACACAGTTTGTTGCCCGACGGATCGCGCAAATAGGCGAGGTAGAGCTTGCCAAAGCCGCCTTCGCGCACGCCCGGCGGGTCTTCGATTGCCGTGCCGCCATTGGCAACGCCGGCTGCATGCCATGCGTCGGCCTGTTCCGGCGTCATGGCAAAACCAACTGTGCTGCCATTGCCCGCGCTCGCCGCATTGCCGTCAATCGGCGGGGTGACCAGGAACAAGCCGCCACCATGCGCATAAATCAGGCGACCCCTGTCATCCTCTATGGCGGGCTTGCCGCCCATCGCGGCGAACGTTGCGTCGTAAAATGTCTTGGCAGCGGCAATGTCGCTGGCACCGACCATGATATGGCTGAACATGGGGAGATACTCCTTTATTTTCCCGTTTCGCATCGCAACCTAAAAGCTCGCGGGTGGAGGTCAAGGGGGATGGTGCCAAAAATCAGATTATCGGCGCATCTTCGTCGCGTGTGTGTGCGGCGGTCAGCGCGAGAAGCATGTTGCGAACCACTGCGCCTGCGTCCTTGGCGGGGAGCTGTTGGTCATGGCGCAGCACCCGCCAGCATTGGAAACTGAGCGCGACATGCACCCCCTCCAGCAGCACGCGGTTGGCGAGCAGGTTGGGCGGCAGCACTTCCTCCACCGCTTGGCGTTCGGACCGGATCAGGCGATTATATTGCGCCATCAAAAAGACCGATTGGTGCCGGCGCAAATTGGCGGAAATTCGGTGCGGCAGCGTCGCTTCGAAATAATCGGCGCGGCGCGCGGCTAATTCCATCAACCG